>JBIKYP010000001.1:0-118338 GCA_044355195.1 Crocinitomicaceae bacterium
GAATGTTGAATTTGAACAGGACTTTGATCTCGAAAGAGTGCGACATCTACTCAACGAACAATCTGGTATAGCACTTCAAGACGATCCTTCAGCTTTTATTTATCCCATGCCTAAATACGCCGAAGGAAAAGATGAGGTTTTTGTGGGCCGACTCCGTCGCGATGAATCACAGGCCAACACGCTAAATATGTGGATTGTTGCGGATAACTTGAGAAAAGGAGCCGCTACAAATGCAGTTCAGATTGCGCAATTACTTAGGAGTAAAGGATTATTATCCGCAAATTAACCCCTCATTTTTCAGTTTAAATTATACAATCTTTGCGAAAATGTTATTTTCTCATTAAACGCCACTTGCTTCGTAATATCGTAGAGCGATAATCATCAAGCTTTTCTGTGACGCCATGAGCAATCAGCTTTTGCTGAAATTTGTATGTCCCTTTCCCCTGCTTATAGTCCATTTCATCAGGAAAAATTGGAATTATTGCCAAAAAATGAACTTTCTTTTCACCAAGAGTTAAAGGATACATTTCCCATTTCAATAACATTGGATCGGAGAGAAAAAAATGATTTTGCCTCATGGTTTCAGATAAGGGAAGCATATTCTTCCCACAAGGCATCGTATGACCATGTCCAAACCAAGTGTTCTTTTCAATAACATACCTGGCCAGACGACCAATCCATGTAAAAACCCAATTGGCGTTTGGATCCGTCAGATCTCCGACATTCCAATAACTAGGCAGACAAAAGTACAATTCAATATTTGCCCGTTCCAGATGCTTTTGATGAACCGGCATCGTGACGTCACTCAGTCCATTAGTCATCAGAACCTTGAGTGGGCTCTTCTGTTCCAAGTCAAGCCATAAGAGCGGGAATTCCACATGTATATCGGTTACAGAAGATACCCTGTGTACTCCAAAGCGTTCTCCCAATGCAATCTGCAATGGGCTGATCCTATTTTCTCTTACTCCACTCATCTATCAACTTACGTCCCGCTTCAGCAGAAGTTTTATCTCCAGCACGTTCTGCCAATTCAATGATACGTTTAGCAGTGTCTGAGGCGTCTTTATATTCTCCTAACGCCGCCTGAATCTGCGCTTTCATTGCGAGATACCAGTACGCTTCAGGACGTAATTCCACCGCCCTTGTTTGCCATTCTAAGGCCCTTTTCAAGTCTTTATTTTCCCTAAAATAAAATTCTGCGGCGGCATGGTAATCCCCTGCGGAAGGGCCATTCATGACTTTGTCAATATTGGCCTGCATTTTAACTGCAGTTGGCACCTCAATTGGTATCACCGCTCGGGTTTTATCCCAGGAGAAAGTCAATTCAGCAGATTTTGTGGTCAGTCTATCAAAAGAAATCGTAAAAGATTCTACGACATCATTGAGGGATACTACATTAGCCTTCGTCCTCAAAACTACTTTCTTCTCATCCCATTCTTTGGGCATTCCCCAGTTTGAATAATCTGAATAAAAAATGACATCCCAAGAATCTTTTGAAGGTTTAGTAAAGACGGCGTAGGTCCCGGCTTTTAATGTGTCCTTACCAATCACAACCACATCAGATGAAGTAAACTTTGCATTCTCATTGGCACCCGTACGCCACACTTCGTCAAAAGGAACGATATCCCCAAATATCACACGGTTGTTTTTCGACGGCCGGTAATACTCAACTTTCAAGTCTGTCAAACCAACTTTCTGCTCCACCTTCGCTTGAGGACTAGCCATAGGACGAGGAAGTTGTGCTAAAACACTCACTGAGATAAGAGAAGTCAATACGATTGTCAATTGTATTTTCATGATAGTCATTTTTTTATAATTTTTTTGGATAACCCTTGAATGCAAAGTTATATTTAATCATTTACGACCTCCTGTATTTTATCCCAGAATTCCTTTGAGGAGAGAACGCAACCCTGCTCAAGGAACCGGTGTATTTCATCCTCACGTGGAGAATTGTATGCTTTGGATGTTTGAAAAAAAGAGAGTAACTCAGCGTGATTTGTAAGCATGTGATGAATGTCTTCGGGTGTTGAAAGATTTACGACTGGATTTGGTTTCGACTGAATAGAAATGACATGTATAAGGTCTTGTGCAAAATAGAATAGCATGCATGAATCCTTACTTCGAAATTCCAGATACCTGATTTTTTCGTAAACACGCTGTAAAACTGTATCACTGAATAATTCAACTATCGCATAGGCCTTGTTTGGTTCGTCCCTATTCAATTTTTCCCATTCTTGCGCATGTACCCCATTCACAATGAGGAAATGTTTGAATTCTTCTGAAAAATGACTTAACTCCTCTTCGTTGAGCATTCTATATTTCATAAGGCTAATATAGTCAATGGAACGGGTCTAAATTCGTACTTTTGAGACATGTCGCAGAAAAAAGGTATCGCCATTCTCGGATCAACCGGTTCTATCGGAACTCAGGCGCTGGAAGTCATAGAAAGTTATCCTAATTATTTTGATCTTCAGGTAATCACCGGTGGAAAAAATGCAGACCTCTTGATCGAACAAGCCCTAAAATATAAACCAAACACTGTTGTCATTTCAGACGAAAGTCAGTATACCCGGGTGAAAAATGCGCTCTGGGGCGCAGACATTCACGTATATTGCGGAGAAGAGTCCTTATGTCAAGTAGTTGAGTCAAACGAAGTGGATACTGTTCTCACGGCATTGGTGGGTTATGCCGGTTTAAAGCCGACGATACGTGCCATTGAGGCGAAAAAAACGATTGCCCTCGCAAATAAAGAAACGCTGGTGGTTGCAGGTGAATTGGTAACGCGTCTTGCACGTGAGAACGGAGTCAACATTTACCCTGTAGATTCAGAACACTCGGCCATCTTTCAATGCTTGGTGGGTGAATTCCATAATCCCATCGAAAAGATTTACCTGACAGCTTCCGGAGGACCTTTCCGCGGCTGGACGATTGAGCATTTATCCGCTGTCAAGAAAGAACAAGCGCTTAAACATCCCAATTGGGTAATGGGAGCAAAGATTACCATTGATTCAGCAACGTTAATGAATAAAGGGTTAGAGGTTATAGAAGCCAAATGGTTATTCAACTTAGCCCCCGAACAAATCGATATTATTGTTCATCCACAATCGATTATTCACTCATTGATCCAATTTGAAGACGGGAGTATGAAAGCTCAAATGGGCTTGCCGGATATGAAGTTACCCATCCAATTTGCTTTAACCTATCCTGAGCGTTTTAAAACAGATTTTCCGCGCTTTAATTTTATGGATTATCCTCACCTAACCTTTGAAAAACCGGATAAGGATGTGTTCAAAAATTTAGACCTGGCTTACAAAGCGATGAGTAAAGAGGGAACTGCAGCGTGTATTTTAAATGCGGCTAATGAAATCAGTGTTGAGGCTTTCTTATCAGATCGAATTCCATTTCTTGACATCGGCATGATTAATGAAGAGACACTCCATTCTGTTGCTTCTGTTTCTAGACCATCTTATGAAGACTTTGTCCAGGCAGACGCTTCCGCTCGACAATTCGCTTCGGAATTAATAGGGCGTTAAGCCTTCTGTAACTCAATAACGGTAATTTCAGGAAGAATTCCTACTCTTCCGGGAAAGCCTAAAAAGCCAAATCCTCTATTTACATAAAGATGTCTATTCTTTTTAGTGTATAGTCCGGCCCATTGAGGATAAAAGTATTTTGACGGACTCCACCTAAAGCCTGGAATTTCTACACCAAACTGCATGCCATGCGTATGCCCGGACAAAGTAAGATGAATGTGTTTTTTCTCCTTCAGGATAACCTCTTCCCAATGAGATGGATCATGTGACAAAAGAATAGTAAAGTCTTCATTTTCGGCACCATGTATTGCCTTAGAAAGATCTCCATGCTTTACGAATCCTCGTTTACCCCAGTTTTCTACCCCCGCGAGTAAAATAGAGTCGCCGTCTTTTTCAATCCGAATGTGCTCGTTCAACAAAAGTCTAAAACCCATTTGATGTTGAAACCCGAACAACTTTTGCATGTTATCCGCTTTTGCTTCAGTTGAAGGCCATTCGATATAATCACCGTAATCATGATTACCCAAGATGGAGAACTTCCCCAAGGGAGCATGCAGTTCTTTAAAGATCTTAAACCAATCGTCCAGTTCATCGGCTTTCGTATTTACAAAGTCGCCCGTAAAAACAAGGATGTCGCTTTTTTGGTCATTCGCCATCCTTATACCACGCATCACGGCCTCCGGATCGTCGAAACTGCCACAATGTATATCCGAAAGCTGTGTGATAGTGAATCTATCAAAGGCTGAGGGTAAATCCTTAAATTTAAGTTTAACGCGATGAACCCGATAGTCGTACTTTCCCTTCATCGTACCATAAATCATCCCTATAAAAGGGATTGATGCCAAACCAAAAGCAAGTTGACTCACTAATTTCCTTCGTTCAGGAAAGTAAGAATCCGCTTCCGTAACCCCGATTATTTTCCGCCCAACGGTTAAAGCAGCATATAAAACACGAACAAGGTCTTCTAAAAAAAGTACTCCAACAACGAGTAATTTAGGGACGAGAGAAATCATCAGTGCTCCAAGCAACCAACCCACCTGGCGCCCGGGACCGTTTGAAAACTTGCCTCCGGCACTGTAGTAAACGATCGTGATAAGGATGAGAAGATCTACGCCCCAATAGATCCAGTGAAGCACGTTCGTCCAGTTTTCACCGGAACGGGAAGTAATGGTTCTCAAACCAAGGTAGGCGTATAAATCGATAAGAAACCAAAGTGAAATGGTCAATACGAATCGTAGTGTCATAGAAATAACAACAAAAATAAAAATGATATGTTGCTATCACTCACAGATTCGCAGGCATGAAATCCGAGAAATAGAAAATAAAACTGCCTACACGACTATTTCTGAATGTCGTTGATCAAATCTTGCTTGTTATGGTCATAATAATTAGAAAGTAAATGTATCACCAGAAATTCGCGATATTTTTCAATAGGCACTTTCGGTAAGTACATGTACCCCCTTCCAATCGACCTGTGCTTGACAAATTTCTTTCGTTCAAGAATTCTAACAATTGTTGATGTCGTATTATACGCTGGTTTTGGATTCTTGTACAACTCCAAAATCTCCTTTACTGTAGCTTTCTCAAGTTTCCACAACTTCAACATGACTTGTTCTTCAGCCGGTGTCAAACGTTCCATAAGTATGGTCTTAGTAAAGAGAAAGTTACAGCAAAAAAAACATACTTCCTAAAAATGTACAATTAAATTCCCAATTTTTTCTTTAAGGCTGAAGAAATGCCATCCTTATGCAGATAAATATTGATTGTTTTGTACTTAAAATAATTTTCCGAAACATAAAGAAATCCGTTTGGATAATTCCCTGCGCCCCAGGAATTTTTTACTAATAAATAACGTGTTCCGTTCTGATCCTTATATAAGCCCACGATATGCATACCGTGGTCATCTGTGGTAAGTTTTGAATCATATCCCTTTTGACGCAACTCGGGGGTTATCGTTAATTCCTTCTGCGGAGAAAGAAAAGCATTTGAGGATTTATCCGCTCCGGCATCAGAGAAGTTTTTGTTGTCCTTACCCTGCACTTCAATAGTTGAAGGATCCTCCGGAACAATTGCCAGCCCTTTTCTGAAGTTAAAGCCTTTTTCCGAAATATCTGCGCCCCATGCGAGCGTATACCCATTATTTAGAGCATATTCGCACGCATCAAAGAGATCCGTCAGTCCTACATTATAACTTTCTCCCCAAGCCCAGTTATCAGGTATTTCGAGTAAACAACGCTGATAAAGCGGATGATTTGTAAACGACGTAAGTGACACATAATCATCCATATTCAAACCTATCGCTTTGGCATAGGACTGCGATGTGTATTTTTTGCCATTCAGCTCGAATTCTTTTACATCTTTTCCCAAATAAGCATCCAAAATACCATTCACTGCATTCAACCAGGCAGTTGAAACGCCCTCGGAGGATCCTGAAACATGAGACAATACACCCTGCACGGCTCCGTTCAGCACTGAAAATAACTCACTGTGATTGTGGGTAGAACTCCCGTAATTCAAACCATTGTAAATTGTCTCAGGAACAATTCCGTAGTTCCGTATCACGTGAGGAATGTCATGAAAAGCACCTCCTTGAGAGAAATTAACTTTTCCATCCATACGTAAGTACTTTTGCGCTTTGCTCTCATAGGCTTTCCGAACAATGTACATTTCAGATAAAATGTCCGGATTTTTGTTCCCCTTGCGTATTAATTCAGATTCGAAAAAAGACAATGCCGAAAAACTCCAACATGTTCCTGTATTCCCTTGACTTTGAACGGGTGTTGCGTCCAAATGCACCACTTTGGTAAATTGATAGTTGCTGCCTTCCGCATTTTTAACCGGTTCAGAAAAACCATAGGCCTGAGCCTGAGAGAATGAATGTGCTCCAATGAGCAAAAAATAGAGAACTAGTTTCTTCATACGAATAGTTTATTTTGATTTGAGATTTCTAATTAGATCGGTACACCCATCCTTCTATTCCTAAGGACGCCGCCTTTGAGCGAACATCATGTAGCTTTACTTCTTGATCTGCCCCTCCGGCACTAACACGATGAAGTCCATTTGACTTGTCGTAAACATAAGCTTCTATTCCGGCGGATCTCAGTTTTGCAATCATTACCTCCGCATTCTTCCGGCTTTGGAAACAGCCAACAATATACTGATGCGCAGCACTTGAACTACTCATAGAACCCTGATCAGCTTCCGGATTCAAAACAACTGTATTACGTATGACCGGGAAAATCAGACCAGGCAAAAACTCATAGCAATCGTCTACAATCGGAGAGAGAATGGTAGTTGATTCGTATTGAGTCAAAACATGCTTTTTAAGGGAATAGCGTGCGGATTTTTGTTTGAAAAACGGGTTAAAATCCCGAATGGAAAACATTCCGGATTCCACAACATTTGTCTTTGCCGGTATCCAAAACGAATAGAAAGCCACCGGAAGCAGACAAGCCGCGGCGACATATTTCCAAACAGCCTGTTTTTTCTGCTTGAGAGGTCTTATTTCGGAATCTTGAGTTGACTGAGGTATCAGTTCAAGGATTTTTGCGTCTTGTTTTTGTTCTTCGAGGACAAAATGAACTTTACCCAGTCCAAATGACTCCAACAACAAGTTGAAAAAACGATCCTGCTCAAAACAAAGATTTTTCTCATGATCGTAAAAAAGGAACCCAACTTTATCAATTTGCACGCGGGCACCTTTGGATAATTCAATTTGCCAAGACTGAACCATTGAACTTACTAAATCAGCAGCATCATCATAAGCAACATTGCTTTGTCGAGCCATTTCGCTAATTAGTAAACCATCATTATTAACCAACTGCTTGTTAAACAGTAACGCCTTTTTGGGAGGAAACATTACACCCATTTCCGAATCCACAAAGGCTGAAACACGCTTTGCAACAAAGCCGCCAAATCCGGGTACAATTACACAGCTGTGGCGCAATAACAATTGACTAATAAGCTCTTCCACGCGTATCACGGAACGAAAATACATAAAATCATTATCCGGTGCAACATGAATATCATTTGTAATCAACCCAATAGTTGCAATACTGTCTCCACATCTTCCGGCACATCTATATTCGGCGTTTCAATATTGGTTTTTACAACTCGAACGTTATAGCCATGGTATAGCCAACGTAATTGCTCCAATGACTCTGTTCTTTCAAGAATAGTTGGCTCGAGTCGACAAAGCTCTTGTAAAGTTTGGCTTCGATACGCATACAAACCTATATGCCTCAGGTATGGATAATCGCCAAATGGTTCATTTTGGGCATGATGATGATTTGGAATGCAGCTTCGACTGAAATATAACGCATTATCGAAGCGATCCAAAACTATCTTAATGCGATTCGGATTTTGAAGGTCTTGCCATGTTATGCCTTCAGTTGCTAGTGTTGCTATTTTTGTTTCCGAAGCTTTGAACGCTGAAATCAATTGCTCCAATTGACGATAATCTACTAACGGTTCATCTCCCTGGACATTAATAATAACATCCATGTCAGAAAAATGCACTGCGACCTCGGCACAACGATCCGTTCCGCTTGGGTGATGCTTTGCAGTCATCATCGCCAATCCCCCAAACGATATTACCTCATCAAAAATCCGCTGATCATCAGTGGCAACAATAACTTTATGTATACGCTCAGACCGCAACACACCCTCATAAACTCTTCTGATCATGGTCTTGCCTTTCAGGTCTATCAATGGCTTACCCGGAAAACGACTTGAACCATACCGTGCAGGTATTACAGCCATCACTTTCATTTGAACCTCGGTTGAATTTGTAACACAAAGTAGTTTAGTCCTGACGCCAGAGGCTTGTAGCTCCGGTATCCATTAATCATGGGAAAACGCATAGAAGGAAAAACAAGAAACGTTATTAGCAAAATCATCAGCCGCCCTTTGGTTCTCACCGCCTATTGCAAATACCTGCATAATTGACCAAACGGATTCAGAAACGATACGTAAAATTGGAAATAGCAACAGACGTTTCATAAATTGGAGGCAGACAAATATAATTTATATACAGCTGTTTTAGGATCAGAAACTAAAGAAAAATGCTTATCTTCAATAAACGAACCTTATGTAACCTACCTCTATGAACAGCGACCTCTATTACAAAATCGCTCTGTCTTTTCTTCATGGCATTGGTCCGAGAAAAGCACTTAAATTAATTTCAAAAACCGGAAGTGCAGAAGCTGTGTTTCGCGAGAGCGTTCGATCACTCCACGAACTTACAGGTATCCGAAAAACAGTGTTAACAGATTTAAGAAGAACCGAAGCATTAGTTGAGGCTGAAAAACAAATTCGTCTGGCTGAAAAAAATGGTTGGACTATTCATTTTTTCCTTGACTCGAACTACCCGAGAAGATTAAAACATGTGGAAGATGCTCCCATCGTATTGTACAGCGACGGAAAATACGAAATCAATCCACGCCGTTCAATTGCCGTAGTTGGTACTCGAAGCGCGTCGGAATATGGTAAACGAATTTGTGAAGAACTCATTAACAGCCTGATTAATATGGATGTTCAGGTGGTAAGTGGTATGGCCTATGGCATCGATATTTGTGCTCATCGGGCATGTCTGGACAGAGGTATTCAAACAATAGGTGTTCTTGGTCATGGTCTGGATCGAATATATCCTCAAATTCACAGAAAAACAGCCGTTTCGATGCTTGAGAATGGAGGGTTGATGACTGAATTTGTTCCGGGAACGAATCCGGACAGAGAAAATTTCCCAATGAGAAACCGTATTGTTGCCGGAATTGCCGATGCCACCATCGTGATTGAAAGTCAGCGGAGGGGAGGCTCGCTGATCACCGCTGAACTCGCCAACGATTATAATAAAGACGTGTTCGCCTACCCTGGAAATGTGGGCGTAAAAAACTCAGAAGGATGTCATTATCTTATTGCCAATGATAAGGCACATTTAATTACATGTGGCAAAGATCTCCTTTTAAAAATGGGATGGAACGAAATTGGGGAAAAACAAACACAGCTGCCTTTGGAATTATTAGATTCTGAAAAAACGGTTTGCCAATTTCTTGAGGGAAGAGGGAGTAAACATATTGATGAGATCGCTTTTGAAACAAATCGCCAAATATCACTCTTGTATTCCGATCTGCTCCAATTAGAATTGAAAGGAATCGTTAGAAAGTCGGGGAGCAACCACTACCAACTAATACCCTAATGAAAAAGGGAGACTATTCAGCCTCCCTTTTTGCTATTCCATTTATTTCATTTATCTACGAATGCCTGCCTTCAACAATCTGCGGTTATCAATTACCTCCGCTTTTTTCTTAAGCGCATTCAATACCTGACCCTGAAGTCCTCCTTTGAGCCCTGAAAACAACTGATCACGTTCCACATTATAATTTGCCGCTATCGGTGCTTTGGTTGTTTTATCAATACGTATCACGTAAACACCCATTTTACCCTTAAGCGGAAGAGTTCTCTGTCCATCTTTGAGTCCGGAGAAAAGCGCGCCGACAACTTCAGGCTCGTATCCTGCGCCATTAATTTGAGGATTAGCAAACGTAATATCTGCCATAAGCACTTCCGAATTGATGCGTTTGGCCATGGCATTGAGGTTCTTTTCCTTTAGCAACTGATTCGTAAACCGCTTCGCCTTCTTCTCTTCAATCAAGTCACGTTTCATCGTTGAAGAAATATCATCAAAAGTTGGAGCCCCCTTATCTTTTATTGCGGCTACTATGGCGATAATATATTTATCCTTGTCTTTAACCGGAGCAGTGGTTAAATCTCCGGCTTTTGCCTCCACAGCGTATGCCAGCTTCAAAATCTTATCTTCGGCAAATGTGGTTGTAAACCCATACAGTTTAGGCCCGTCATCCTGCATGCTTACCGGTCTGACAAAATATCCTGCTTGCTGAGCGATCGTATCAAACAATTCCAGCTTCTTCTTAAGATCAGCGACCTTGGATAACTTCGCTTCCAGTTTGTATAATAAGTTGTAAACTTCACTCTCCTTTCTGTCTATGGTTTCCTGACTCGCCGTGAATTTTTTTGCCACAGAAGCAATTACAGGGAATTTAGCTTCATCTCGCTCCAGCACTTCAATAATATGAATACCAAATTGTGTTTTCACCGTTCCAATTGCGCCAATTGGTTTGGTTGCACAAAATGATCCAAACTCCGAAACCATATCAGCTTCTAAGAAATTATCATACTCCCCTCCCTTTTGCTTTGATCCGGGGTCGTCACTAAATTTAGCAACATACTCCGCGAAATTGTCTTTCGTTATCAACTTTACCAAGCTGTCTGCCTGCTTTTGTTTTTGAGCGATCACCTTGGCATCTTTGGACTGGTTCGTGGACAACAATATGTGCCTTGCTTTCAAACGCGACGGTGTAAATCCAAGCACTTTAGAAATGACCACGTTTTCCCGACTAACGTAGGGCCCAACAATCTGTCCGATTTTGGCAGTTTTGAACACCGTGTCCATAGTTTGCGGATAGGATTGTAGTTTTTGCGCCTTTTCATTTCCTTCGGGAACAGCTGTTGCGATCTTTTGAGAGGAATAGAATTTGAGCTCAGAATTTTTCATTACAAACAGAGAATCATTAGTCGATTTAGCAAATTCGATCTTCAGTTTATTTATTTCTTGGTTGAATTTAGCACTGTCTGAACGAGATGGATTAATCACCACATCAAAAAAGCGTGCCTCGCGGGAAGCAGTTTTGTTTTCATATTTTTTATCGTTTTTATGCTCCTCATAATACGACTTCAACTCATCATCAGAAACCTTGATGTCATCATCTAAAATATCGCTGTATCGTCGGACAACGAACGAAACGCTCTTCACCTCTTTCTGAGCAAAATATTCTTCCTGAGCTTCCAATTTCGTCACATACAACCCTTGTCCTATCAATTCAAAATACTTTTCTTGTTTTCGACGATCCGTAAAATACTTCTTGTTATCGGCCCATTGCTTCTGAACATTGGGATCTGTCGACTCTTCCATCTCATTGATCCTCTTTTCAAGCATTTTGGCATTGAACATGCCTGTGAGGGAATCGGTAAACCCCTGTGCCATCTCGGGAAGAACGGAAAATCCGTCTGTTCCATACAAATAAGCATCGAACTCCGCTTCACTTACCTCAATGCCAAGTTCCTCAAATTCGCTATCGAAAATAGTGGTTTCGACCAGGTAGTTCCATGCTTTGTCGTAGGATGCATCCTGGTCCCTTTGTGTGTACTCCCGCTGTTCCTGCTGGGCCTGCGTGGCATCTTGCTGCTGAAATCGCGCATTGGCTTCTTCAAACTTTGCGTAATCGACTTTTTCACCGTAAACCATGCCATATCCATATTGATCTTCTGAACCTTGTGTCATTTTTCTCCAGTCGCCCAAGATAAATGCAAAAAGAGCAACGCCTATGAGGATTATCAGTAACCCTGATTTTTCACGAATCTTTCCAATTAAAGCCATTTGATGTCTTTTAAAATAAGGGTGCGAATATAAACAGTTGTTTCGACTTTTAAAAGTCCAATGAAGATTAAAGTTGAACAAAAGCGTTTAGAACAATTTTTTCACAAAAAGCAACAAAATGAACGTGTTGTCCTCATCGAAACAGAATAATTTGTTTATCAAACAAAGCCGGATGAAGCATGGAGAGCACCTGAACTAAGGATTATCTCTATCTGTTATTCCTAGGGTTACTACTTGGGTTAGTTTTGGGTTTATCCTCCTCCGGACGATAGACAATATGGGTTATTTTCGAGACAGTATCGCATGTATTAGAAGCCGTCCATTCCATGGTGTTTGAGCCCGGATTTAGAACTACACGACTTTCAAAACGATCTGTTTGCGGATCAAAGAGGTAATTAAGGTTGGGTACTCCGTTGACCTTAAAAGTAATGTCCTGACGATTTTCGACGTTAGCGATAGAGGCTATGATTGTGTAACTGATATCCATAGAACGTGAACCACTCATTATCGGCTGTATAAGCTTAATCACGGGCATATCACATCTATTAATTGTTTCGTTCAAGGGTGTGGTGGAAGAATTCGGGACTGATGGGGTCGGGTTTGCAGACCGCCTAAGATGTCGCGCCTTGAATCGTATTCGAACGAAACCTGAGGTATAATGGTAAATATCTTGTTTGAATTTGCTTTCTCTAACAAAACCATCAAAATCATCGATCTGTGTGAAAGTGCTTTTGTGCTCCAACCCAATGCTTACTCTCGGAGCTACTTGGTAGCCTATGCCAAATCCCAAACTTGGCATGATGTTCATCCTGAACTGATTTTTGATCGTTCCATCTAAGGGCGTTTCATAAATTTTATCCATTAGCGCGTCGATATTGGATTTAGACAATTGTTTCGCATTATAACTGTAAATTTCCCCCATTGTATCTTTGAAGCGAAGATCTCCATAGGTTTTATGCCACGTTGCCCCAAGACCAACGAAAACATACGGATCCCATTTCGTGCGTTCCAGAAATCGATTGGCGTGCACGACAAACTCTAAAGACATTTCATGAACCGTTGCCTGAAAGTTGTTGACAGAAAAACCCATGTCAGCATCCATCTTGTAAGGATTCAAGGCAACTCCTTGATAATTGGATAAATCGCTTGTATCATAGTCCTGCCCATACCATGTTCCTCCCAAATAACGTCCACGAATATCAAACGACAGCAAGCGTCCGTAATCGTAGTTAATGGACCGCCCTAGAGTCATGCTCAAGCAGCCCCGGGAATCATACTTTACATCTGTTGTGCTCCATGTACTGCCAACATTGAATCCCAGTGACCATTTGGAGTGGTTCTCGTAGTCCAAATGCTGTGCGTTAGTGTAATAACCATACAAAAGAAACGTTAGGGTAACCCATAGAACTCTTTTCATCTTTCGAATTATTAGATCGGTGTAAATGATAACTGCGACAAATGTAAGCGGTTAGCAACCTTAAACAGAAAAACAGACACTTAATTTTCTCTTCGGAGTTGAAAGGAATGGATTAATTTTATCGGAAATAAGACTGTAAATGCAACCGGGTAAAACGAGCATTATTTATGTTTTAGTGAGTGTTTGGTGTAGTATCTGCCTTGCACAAGAACCCTACAATGACTGTAATCGAGCTATGGAAGTTTGTCCGACGCAAACGTATGAAGTAAATAACTTAGATGCCAACAAAACATTTTGTCCTAATTGCGAGGACGATTTTAATTTCTGCTTCACAGCAAACAACACCATTTGGTTTAAGTTCACCACCAACGCTAACGGAGGGGCCGTAAACGTAAACATTACAGATCTTGTTTTTCAACAAAACGCCGGCCAAGGGAATGCGCTCCAAGCAACTTTACTAAGTGGCACCGTTCCTTGTCAGGCAGATTCATACACAACGCTTGGAAATTGTGAAACCGACAAAGACTTAGATTTTACGCTTTCAGCTAATGCTCTAACTCCCAATACTACTTATTTTGTAGTTGTAAATGGAGTTAGCGGTACTTCATCCGCGGCAGAATGCGCGTTCACAATTTCAATAACTGGCGTGGCAATCGACCGTCAAACACCTGCTATTCAAATAGATAACGGAACACCCTCTGTCTGTGCAGGAGAAACTTACAAGACCACCGCCTCTGTGCAAAATTGTCCGGACAATTCGACATTTAAATGGTACGTAAATGATGTTTTTACAGCGGAATCAACAGTGCCCGCGTTTGAGGCAAGTGATTTAAAAGATGGTGATAAGATCACCGTCAAAACGACATGCTATTCTAAATGCCCTGAGCAAGTATCTGTTACCTCCATTCCAATCTCCGTTTTTGGATTCCCTTTAGATGCCGGGGAGGACCTGCACCTGAAACCGGGCTCCACTGGTCAGCTTCAGGCTAGCACAACAGCCGCTTCATTCGTCTGGACTCCAAGTTATAACATCAGCGACACCCTCTCTCTTTCGCCATTCATTTTTCCCGATAAAACAACGACATACACCATTAGTGCTACAAAAAATGAGTGTACAAAATTCGATTATGTAAACGTATATATCGACGATGAGCTCACCATTCCCACGACCTTCTCGCCAAATGAAGATGGGATAAATGACACTTGGGAGATTCCCGGAGCAGAAGCTTTTCCAAATTGCTATGTTCAAATCTTCGACCGGTGGGGTCAGGAGATATTTCAAGCCATAGGATATAACAGCAAAAAGGCGTGGGATGGACAATCAAAAGGGGGCAACGCCACCGAAGGAGTTTATTTCTACGTTGTGAAATTGAGAGATCCCGAAAAACGCGAATACAAAGGAACCATCACCCTGATCCGATGAGTGGAAGAAACTACACGGCGCTTGTGTTCCTGATTTTGGCTCTCCCGTTTTGGAGTCAGCAAATAACGCAGTATTCCCAGTGGTCGTTCCATCAATTTGCCCTCAATCCTGCACATGCGGGCATCAAACCCTGCGTAGACATGCATTCCATCTACCGTTCACAATGGGTTGGTTTTGAAGGGGCACCGAAAAGTGGTGTTTTCACAGTCAGTGCCCCGTTGAGAGCGAAAAGAAAACAATTTCTGAGTGCAAGACACGGTGCTGGAATGCGCTTTGAAAACGATCGAATAGGTCAATTCGGAACGAATCGATTAAATTTTGCTTATGCCGGACATTTTAATTTTTCCGTAGATTCAAGACTCTCGTTAGGCCTATATGGAGGAGTCGTACAGATGAGTTTCAATCCCGCAGGTGCCATTACGAATCAACCGGATCCCCAAATTTTTCGTGAAGCCAACTTTATAACTCCTGATGCATCCTTTGGGGCATGGTGGAACGGCAAAGATTACTATACGGGGCTTATCGTACAAAATATGATCCCTTACAAATGGAATGGCCTCGGAACGAACTCCTACTTCCGAAGACATCTGATGGTGAATGGAGGATGCCGCCTGCGCATCAATGATGCTGTTTCAGTCCTACCGTCTGTGCTGATTAAAATCCCGCCTCATGCCCCCTGGTCACTTGATTTACAAACGAATGTAAACATCAGGAACACCTTTGACATTGGCATGGGATACCGTAATACGGATGCGGTCATCTTCATAGCGGGCTACAAAGTGAATCAAAAATTGTCGATTATCTACTCATTCGATCTAACTAGCTCTGCACTCAAGAACTATAGTAGCAATACACACGAACTATCCCTAAGTTTCAACACCTGCCGACCGGAAAAAACCTCATCGGTGGGTTGTCCCTTGTTTGAATAAACAGATTTCTTTATTCAATTTCGACTGTTTAAAAAAAACGTTGCGTCTTCAAATCACTGCCACTTAGTTTAAGATATTTGTATAAATCCCACTTCGAATGAAAAAACTTTCAATACTTGTAATCTTGTCCCTTGCGGCAGCGTGTGTTCCGGCGAAGAAATACAAAGAACTGCTTGAAAAAGAACAGAAGTGCAGTCACGAACTTGAAGCCTATAAAAAAAGTTCGCTCGACTATGAAGGAAAGGCAACGGACCTCGAAACACGCTATGAGGTATTGAGCAAGGAAGTGAATACACTGAAATCCGACACAAGCAAGCTCGGATCTCAATTTCGTATTTTACAAATCCAATACGACAAGATGACCAAACAGAGTGAATCGCTCGAAGAGGCCTTTGACCGCCTGAAAAAGGCCGGCGCTAAAGAAACCGCATCCCTTCAATCCGAACTGGAAGCCAAAAACATCGAACTACAGAGAAAAGAAGACGCACTCATCACACTGGAGGCTGAACTCAAAACAAAACAACAACTACTTGCTGATCGTGAGCAACGTGTCAATGATCTTGAAGAAGCGATGAAACGCAAAGACGAAGCCACTCAACTACTCAAGTCAAAGGTGGCAAGTGCATTACGCGGTTTTGAAAATCAGGGGCTTTCGGTTGTACAAAAAAACGGTAAGATTTATGTGAGCATGGAGGCAAAATTGTTATTCGCATCAGGAAGCACGATCGTGGAGCCTAATGGTAAAAAAGCCTTGATAGAATTGGCTAAAGTGCTCGAAAACGAAAAACAACTTGAAATTGTGGTGGAGGGGCACACTGACACCGACAAGCTCACAAGTGCCTCACATCCCACCTCGAATTGGGAACTTTCAGTACTTCGCGCCACGTCGGTAGTCGACATTATGCTGACGAACTCCAACGTAAATCCTGCGAAATTAATGGCTGCCGGACGTTCAGAATTCCATCCCGTAGATCCAAAAGACAAAGCCAAAAACCGCCGGATTGAAATTATCATTTCACCGGATCTCAACGAACTATTTGAGTTGATTTCGAAGTAGACCCCGGAAAATCATGGCAAGTCCAGCACCTCGATAACGGTGAACTCAAAACAAGAGGAAAATACAGGCAGTGCGCTCGGATTTCACTGTTAATCGTTGATCGAGTGCCGCCTCATAGTTATCAACTTTTGTAGGCCAAAAGGTGCAAAATTTAGGATGAGTATATCGAGCCCGCCTTTTCTTTTTAACAAGGAACCTTTTCGGAATAAAATCGAAAAAATCATTGTATATTAGTTCACACTAAATAGTTTAGTGTAAACTTAATATGAAAACCCGAGAAAAAATAATCCGTCTTTTAGGTAAAAATCAAGGGCAAAAAACTTTGTAAACGCATATCCGGACTTGCCATAACGGGAAGTTTTAAAGGTTTTGAGGTCATCTCCGAATTATAGTGTGCGAATATTCATAACCTTTCTGAATAGTCCATGAGTTCTATCATACCATAGGACGGTAGGGCAAAACTATTTGCCTAGAGAAGCACTGCTCGCACATACACGCCAAAAAACGAACTATTTCGGAATCAAATCCAAAAAAGTCATGACTATTTCGGAATAAAATCCAAAAAAGCCTATATTTGACCCATGTATATCCAACGATCTCTTGAGAAAGTAGTGACCCAAAATTTTCATTCGGGCAAGGTAATCGTTATACTTGGTCCGCGTCAGGTGGGCAAAACGACAATGATCAAACGTTTGGGTATTGCTGAGGGAGAATCTGTTTGGTTGAACGCAGATAACCTCGATGTGCAGGAATTGTTTAATGATCAACTCACAGCAGCAAGATTCAAGGCATTTATTGGGAAAAAGGCCTATGTGTTTATAGATGAAGCCCAACGTATTGTCAACATCGGATTGAAGTTGAAGCGCTTGGTGGACGAACTAAAAGAAATCCAGTTTATTGCCACCGGAAGTTCTGCGTTTGAATTGGCTAATTCTGTCAATGAGCCGCTTACAGGAAGAAAGTGGGAACACATGCTTTATCCGCTTTCTTTTGGCGAAATGGTTGAATATCATGGATTGTTAGAAGAAAAGCGATTGCTGAATCACCGCCTGGTTTTCGGGTATTACCCCGAAATAGTAACACATCCGGGAGAAGAATTACGACGATTGAAAGTACTTACAGATAGTTATTTGTACAAGGATATTTTAAGTTGGGAAGGAATTCAAAAACCCGACAAACTTGTCAAGTTACTAACGGCACTTGCCTATCAGATAGGATCTCAGGTTTCCTACAACGAAATAGGTCAACTATGTGGCCTTGATTCTAAAACCGTAGAAAAATACATTTTACTTCTTGAACAGAGTTTTATCATTTTCAGGATGGGCTCCTTCAGCCGAAATCTGAGGAACGAATTAAAAGCATCCAGAAAAATTTATTTCTACGATAACGGGATTCGCAACGCGCTACTCGCAAATTTTACCCCAGCAGAAAATAGAATGGACATTGGCGCACTTTGGGAAAATTTTGTGGTATCCGAACGAAAAAAGTATAATGCGTACCATGAACTATGGAAAAACAGTTACTTCTGGAAACTAAAATCACAGCAGGAAATCGATCTTTTGGAAGAGTGCGACGGTCAACTTTGCGCCTTCGAGATGAAATGGAATACGAGAAGGAATGCCAGAATTCCATTAGCTTTTCGAAATGCCTATCCCGATGCACAATTGGCTATTATCACTCCTGAAAACATACACGAATTTTTATTGTGATGCCCTTGTAGGATCTCAAACCTACCAATTATCTCCGGAAAACCACGAGTCAAGAAAAGCGAAACCGAAAAACTAAACTCCGCTAAAAACGCAAGGAAGCATCGTTCAAAACGCATATCCCATATTGCCCTCACCGGAAGTTTTAAAGAGGTTGCGGTGATCTCCGAATTATCGTATGTGAATTTTAAATTCAAACGACACATTTCGTAAATATTATTGCATATATTTGTGCATTACGTACACATTTATTTACAACCATTAAAACATGTTATTTATGAAGAATATTGTACTTCTAATTATTGCTCTGAGTGTGAACTTTTGCAACCATAATCTAATCGCACAAGTTAAATCAGATACACTAAAAAACAAAACCATCATTACGATGACTAAATCAAAGCTTGGAGACAAGATTATTTTATCAAAAATCAACACTTCTCCTTGTCGCTTTGACGTAGATACGGATGCACTCATTTTATTGAAACAGAGTGGTGTATCAGATACCGTTATGAATTTAATGGTATATAAACAATCCCTTTTGGAAGCAATCTCAGACAATAATGCCGCCCAGAATAGTGACGGCGGAAACTTTAACTTCAAAGAATCCGGGATTTATTTCAAACGAAAAAATGACTATGTCGCTCTTGATCCAACCCTTGTGACCTCCTCACAAGCATCAGGATTTGCCTCGATTAAATATAAGTCACAACTTGAAGGAAATGAGGCAAATTATCAGCTAGCTCAGCCAGCAGAGTTCTATTTCAATTTTGCACCCGCAAAAAAGGAATTGAACAGCTCAAACGCAAATTCAACCTCTCAGGAAAATTATTTTCAAGCCATTATGTCGCAATATGGCTTGGCAAATAAGAACGCTCAAGCCGTAAGTCCCAATGAATTTAAGCTGGTTAAACTCGATGTAAAAAAGAACAAAAGAGAATACATGACAGGTAAAATCTCCATGGCCGGCAGAACAGATTTTTCAATTGATGATAAATATTTAGTCAATTTCAAATATGAAAAATTATCGGGCAATACGTATAAAGTTATTGTTCCGGCCGGACTAAAACCCGGGGAATATTGTTTTGTATACTTGAGTCAATCCGGCAATCCCTACATGCAAATGGCAGGACAGAATAACACGAAAGTGTTTGACTTTGGAATTAAGTAATCATTCAAGGAAATCTCATAAGAACTCCGTAAAAATTCTCAAAAACTTTAAGCTATGTTTAAAAATCCATTTTCATTTGAAGGGCGAATCAGAAGAAGTGAGTACGGTACAAGCTTTATTCTTTTTGCCATCGCAAGAGTCATTGTTACATTCATAGCCGCAACAGTTATGTCAAATGACAATAATAGTGGTGGGGTTGTTTCTCTTACCATTTTACTATCCATCCCGCTAATTTGGTTTCTTTTTGCGCAAGGATCAAAAAGATGTCACGATGTTGGCTGGAGTGGATGGATGCAGCTCATACCGTTTATACCACTGTATTTAATTTTTGCTTCCGGCCAAAAAGGCGAAAACAATTATGGTATTGACCCTAAGGAAAACGGTAACAAATTTTAATTATGTGGGGTATATTTTCATCTATACAAGACTGGTTTAGTGACTTTTCGGAACGAAGAAAATTAGTTCGGAATTTTAATCTTGCTGCACGTGATGCGTTTGTAAGTAATATGGCTCCCACACTATTAGAATCGAGTATCTCAACGGGGGAGTCTGCATACAGGCATGCGTTTTCCAAATTCATGGCCGGAGGATTAAGGATTAAGGTTTTATCTGGAAGACCATTGAGCAGAAAAGAAATGATTTCCATCAGCGAGGTCGTTTTAAGCAACCAGGAACTTGTAAGAAAATTAATCTCCTTAGGATGGGACACATTAGAAATTCATGACAATGCAGGATATAACGGAATCAAATACAAATTGTATGATTTCTCAGGAATCGGTGGGATGATTGAAAACAGACAAAGGTAAATTTATGGCGTGGGCAATTCTTCACAAATGGATGATTTTCTCGATAATAGAACTGATCATCATCATTTGTCTATTTTGGCTTATTCATAAAAAACGACAGGCCAATCCTGAGGAGATTGAAATCAAAAAATCAAAGGATGCATCGATAGACATGAATGAAATGATGAAAAATATTCATCTTTCAACTGAACTGTACAAAAAACTTTCTCGAGTGTGTCATCCTGATCGTTTTTCAGGAACGCCGCATACTCATTTAGCAAATGAACTTTTTCAAGAAATACAACAGTCCAGTAGCAACTATGCACAGCTTCTTGTTCTAAAGAAACGAGTCGAAAACGAATTAAATGTTACTATTTAAGGATTTAAAAGCATGATGGTTCTAGTAATTTTCCTCTTGATTTTGAGGTTGATTGGTCCAATTTATTGCTCAAAAAAAGCAGAATCTTTGAACCGTAAACCAGGAATTTGGGCGATTGCCGGATTTTTATTTCCTCTCATAAGCATGATTTGTATTTCACTTCTAAAACCAATCACCCTATGGAACGAAGAAAACTGAAAGTTGGGTATACAAAAACTTTCTGTTGTGTAATAGTGGTTATTGTTATTTCGTCATGTGGGAAAGTTGCAAAGCCCGGGATAAAACTATTCAAATCATCCAAAATCATTCGAAGCGAAAAGTCATATACCCTCAACAATTGCATGAAATCAAACTTCATTTCAACAAATATTCAAAAAGTATATTCTGAAAAGAAAGATTCAAAAAAACAACACGAATTGCGAAAACCAAATCCTTGAAAACATAATAATATAAATTTAAAACGATGATAATGAAACATTTAATTCTATTTACTATCGGCATCAATTTACTTTTAACCGGTTGTGGAGGCTCCGATTACGAAGACAAGATAGTTGGGAAATATTATTCCATTGATTATACTACGGACATTGATTGGGACGAAGAATATCCAATCTCTATGACGGTTGAAACGTATGAGGAATTTTTTCCGGATAATACATCTGTTGAATCAGGGATGCTAAAGTTTTCTTTTAGTAAAGACGTGGGTAAAAGCATAATTTTAAAATACGAATTTGTTCCTGATACACTTGAATGGAAAATTAAGGATAGAAAGATTCAGTATGAAAATCGTGGTATTCCAGATTTTAAGATAAAATTCAAATCATCCAACGCTATTTCTGATTCCGAAAGATTACTAGTCAGTAAGTATCGTAGTATTATTGAAAATGATTTCGTAGATGGAGCGAAACAATACCTTCTTGAACATGGATTCGAATCAGACTCCATTATTCAATTGAATAACAGGTATCTTGTAACCGAAGACAAGGATGGTGAAAGAACGATAAGTAAGCGAATTTTGGAGATTAAATAAAGTTCAAAACCGTATCTTCTTCCATAATATATAACGCGATCAAACGGCTATGGAAAAGACAGCATTGGAGAGCTTTGATAAATTAACACTCGAAGATCAATTGCTTCAATCAAGAAAATTGATGGAGGAGTTAGGTGTTGAGGAAGATGTTGAGAAGCTTGTTGAAGTCATAAATGAAGTGAATTCCGAGTTATTGGAAGAAAAGCCTTTCAATTGGACAAAAACATTGCTTAGCGCAGGTTTAAGTGTTGTGGCCATTTATCTAGCCTTTGGATTCGAGACTCTTTTAAGTATTCTGTTGATGCTCACGCTTCTGATTCACGAATTGGGACATTTCATCATGCAAAAAAGGTATGCATTTAATAATGTTTCACTCATATTTTATGGGCCAATAGGAGCTGTCGTCTCTGGATACTCGAAAAACAATTCCGAATCTGAAAATTTTTGGATGTATATCATGGGGCCATTACCAGGTTTGCTTCTCAGTTTGAGCATTTTACTTGTCTTTCGGATTTTTCCACCGGATGCAAATAGCCAAATAGTGGAGTATTTGATTTTTTTTGCAGTGATGTCTTTGTATTTCAATGCGTTTAATTTATTCCCGGGCGGATTTTTAGATGGTGCCCGAATTTTTTCGGTTTGCTTTGAAAAATACCCGCTTGGCTCATGGATATTTAACATTTTGCTTTCTGCTGTACTTCTAATCTATTTATCTTTTGATTTATATGAATTAATTAGCAATGGAGATGTTGCCAAAAGTGTTGTAATTGGCGTTGTAATGGCGATCTTATTGTATCACTTTAAATCCATCTTAAACAGAAAAATTCCGGAAATTAAGCGAATCTCGTCGAGGTTTTCACGTTTTTTATTAGACCGATACGGAGAAATTCCAAATGAAATAGATTACGATATGGCATCCTACATCTACTACCAACTAGAAAATAGCGAATCCGAGGATATTTCTATTTATGATATTTGGCAGGCAAGGGCTAAACCGCCCAGTGAAAGGCAAAGAAAAGGATACATCGCCATTTATTTTTCGGTCATAGTCATGACTATATTTACGTTTTATTTCTTCTTGTAATCATATTTATACGAGATGAATTGTGTCGATATCGTTTAGTCTAAATACAATGTCTTTGTTGGTTTTTCAACTGCCATTAAATTGCAGAATCAAAGAAACCACTCTGCTTTAACGCACGTATAGTTTGGATATGCGCTCATTTATCAATCTGTCCCGCTAATTCGGGACAATCTAATCCGGTAAGTGTATTTGTGAACCTCACCGCCGGCAGGCCGAGTTTGCCAAAGGCGAGTATCGAGGCCAAGGCGGTGCTCTTATGAGACACTTACTTCTGCGTATACTCCCGACTCAATAACACTGAACGTATCGTACAATTAGATGTAAATCAAACGCTTAAATAGATTATTTTGAACCATTAAGGAAAACTGTAACCATCGAAATCGGGTTTTGCGCGTTCTAGCATGAACGGGTATTTGGAAAAACTAGACCGAAAGAGTACCTTAGTAGAAATAAAAAAAGAAATGTCTCAGGTTGATGTAATAAGAAATGGAATTATTGACAAACTGCTTGCAATATCCGACAAGGATTATTTGATGGCTTTGCTTCGTTTGATTGATCGCAGTGCGGATCAGGAAGAGCCCATTAAATTGACCAAGGAACAAAGGGTAATGCTTGAAATGAGCGAAGCTGACATTCAATATGGTCGGACAATAACTCACAATGATCTTGATAAAAGTGACCTTGAATGGCTAAAAGGAAAATAATCTGGACCCAAACGGCAGCCAAACAACGTCGCGAGATTTTAAGCTATTGGACAGAAAGGAACAAGAGCAAAACATATGCGGAGACATTGATAGAAATCACAGCAAAACATTTAAAGGTAATTTGCAAAAATCCAGAAGCATTAAGGAAACTGATTTTTATGAGGTGCGCGAATCAGCAATGGGTCATTTCAGTTTGTTTTATAAGATTACACCCAATCAAATAATCATTATGGCTTTTTGGGATAATCGCCAAGACCCTAAGAAACTTTTGAAAGCTATTTCCTAATTTATTCTAATCCGCTCCACAGGATATTTGTTTAAACGGATATAATTCATCTTTTGCACAGAACCATCCTGCATATCCAGTCTGCGGGTGAAGTATTTTCCCTGTCACCCCTCGATACATCCCGACGCTTCGGTCGGGACACTCGGTCTGACGTGTTGTTTTCCTGGAACCGCAACCTGTATTACAGCCTAGGTAGTGTTCACAGGCACTGGCTCCATAAGACCTGTGGGTTTTCTGTTCGTTGCCTCAGGGATTAATTTTACCCTGAGCGCAGCTTTAGCGCAGTTGAAGGGTGATCATTTTCCGCTACTGGTGCTAGACTGTTGAATTAAGCGGTCGATGTTTTGCCCTCGACATTATCAATCCAATTCTCTACTGCTCCGGCGAATATTTGTTTCTTGCTATAAAAACCCCTTTTGCACAGAACCAGACTGCAAACCATGCGGAGCAGCGGCTCGCGGAGGCAAAGCCGACGCAACAAGAGCCAAGCTCGAAGCATAAGGTTTGACAGCGGTGCCGAAGGCAGGTTCCTTGCAAAAGAGAAAAGGCGGGCTCGATAAACTCACCCTAAATTTTGCAACTTTTGGCCTACAAAAGTTGATAGATATAGGTCGGTACCCGATCAACGATTAACAGTGAAATCCGCGGGCAATACTTATATTTTCCTCTTGTATTCAGTTCACTGTAATATCAAGGGTTCGTGAAGCAGCCACAAAGTGAAAAGAAAAGGATCATTTTTGCCAGACAATACTGTCTTAAAAACTAATACAAAACCCCAAACATCCAAAGTGGCAGTTGCCCTCCAACCGGAAACTCCAAATCATCATTCACCGCCCGTGCGTTTTCAAGTCCACAAATTATGGATCTGTAACAGCGGCGACCACGTCGCCAATTGTCGGAGTTAATGTGATATATATTCAAAGTATCTTCATTAATGGCCTTAAAAACAATTGATTAAGGAATCATTCCATAGGTTAGGGATGAATACCTTTCCCTGTCACCCCTCGATACATCCTTACGCTTCGGTCGGGACACTCGGTCTGACGTGTTGTTTTCCTGAACCTCACCGCCGGCAGGCCGAGTTTGCCAAAGGCAAGTATCGAGGCCAAGGCGACGCTCTTAGGAGATGCTTCGCGTCAAACAAGATGAAATGATTACTTCTGCCCAAGTTGATCCAATTAGAAATGGAATTATTGACAACCTGCTTGCAATATCCGACAAAGATTAGTTGATGGCTTTACTTCGTTTGATTAATCAAGGAGTTCAATTAACGATGTAGAATATATGATTCGATATTTATTTTCCATAAATAAAAAAGCCTCTGATAGAGGCTTTTAAAAAGTTTAAAGTTACTTGGCTTCTAATTTCCAAATGTTGCCATCCGCGTCGGTATTATCGTCATCAAACCAGAATTCCTTGTTGGTTAAACGTTTAATCTCAACTGTATCAGCTTCACCATCAAACCCAGTTACGACCAAATCTTCTTTATCTGACGTAAAATCCCATTTTCCGGTATAAGAAGATCCCTGTCCAGCTTCAGATATAGTATAATCCAAGGTGCCATCTTTATCAAACGACATGGACCAACTATAGTCAGAGGTAAAGGTTTCGTTACCTACAGATTTCACCTCCCAATCTCCAACTAATCTCGATTTTTTCGTGCGAAGGGAGAAACTTGGCCCGTCTTCATACTTAGCACAGGCAGTAAGACCCATTGCTGTAATACCTGCTAAAGAGGCATAAGCTAATTTTTTTGTCTTTTTCATTTTTAATTTTTTTACAAATTTACTTAATAAGTTCATGATTTTAAAAAACTTATTTTGAAATTATCTGAGAAAATATAGCTCGAGAATTCCCACAAGCATATACAATTAATCCTCGCTCAAAAGCAGCTGAGATGGTCATTTTGTTTACCTTTGATCACGAAAAAATTAAACTCGTCATGGCAGATATTCACTCCTATAACTTTAGCGGAAAACGTGTCCTGATCCGCGTTGATTTTAACGTTCCGCTCGACAAAGAAACACTACAAGTGACGGATGACACCCGTATACGCGGAGCCGCACCAACGATTCTTCATGTCCTGAAACATGGTGGAAGTGTAGTGTTGATGTCGCATCTTGGAAGGCCGAAAGAAGGTCCGGAGGACAAATACTCCTTGCGTCATATCGTCGCACACACTTCAAAGGTATTAGGTGTGAATGTTAAATTCGCAGGTGATTGTATTGGTGAAGAAGCGTATAAGATGAGTGCTTCGCTCCAACCCGGCGAAATTGTAATGCTCGAAAATGTGCGTTTCTATAAACAGGAAACTGCAGGTACGGAAAGTTTTGCGAAAGCATTGGCAAAACATGGAGATGTTTATGTTAACGATGCTTTCGGAACCGCTCACCGACCACATGCGAGCACAACTATTATTGCCAACTATTTTCCAAATGATAAAATGTTTGGGTTCCTCATTGAAGGGGAAATCAATGCGGTCGATAAGGTTTTAAATTCCTCTGAAAAGCCGCTTACGGCGATTGTGGGTGGGGCAAAAGTTTCATCCAAAATAACGATAATAGAGCGCTTATTAGACAAAGTAGACAACCTAATCGTAGGTGGAGGAATGGCATACACATTTGTTAAAGCCATGGGAGGTAAGGTGGGGAATTCGTTGGTCGAAGATGATTATCTTGAAATCGCACGAAACATCCTTAAAAAAGGAAAAGAGAAGGGTGTCCGTCTATACATTCCAACAGATACAATTATCGCTGATGCCTTCGATAACAACGCCAACCGGAAGGAGGTAAAAATCGATGAAATTCCTGACGGATGGATGGGGTTAGATACCGGATCAGAAACCGCCAAGGCTTGTCGCGAGATCATTCTCAGCTCAAAACTCATTCTTTGGAATGGTCCTATGGGAGTCTTTGAAATGTCTAATTTTCAGCAAGGAACAGTTGATGTGGCTAATGCCATAGTCGAAGCAACTGCAAAAGGAGCGTATTCACTCATTGGAGGCGGTGATTCAGTGGCAGCAATTAATAAATTCAAGTTAGCTGATAAGGTATCCTACGTGTCCACGGGCGGAGGTGCTATGCTCGAGTATCTGGAAGGCATTGAATTGCCCGGAATAAAAGCGATACGAGCTTGATTAAACGCATTATAATTTAAATGGAACAAAAAGAAGACAAGCTGAAGGATGTTATTTCACATGCCAAGGAATATGGTTTTGTATTTCCCTCATCCGAAATCTACGATGGTCTGGCTGCTACGTATGATTATGGTCAACTCGGTGTAGAATTAAAGAATAACATTAAGAACTATTGGTGGAAAGCCATGGTGCAGATGCATGAAAACATTGTTGGGATTGACACAGCTATCTTCATGCACCCAACTACCTGGAAGGCATCGGGACATGTAGATGCCTTCAATGATCCTTTGATCGACAACAAAGATTCTAAAAAACGGTACCGAGCAGACGTATTGCTCGAAGAACATATAGAGAAGATTCGCCAGAAAATCGATAAAGAAGTTGAAAAGGGGACTAAAAAATTTGGAGATCAGTTTGATGAAAAACAGTTCCGCACTACTAATCCCAACGTATTGCGCAATCTTGGCAAGATTCAAGAGATTGAGGACAGGATGCGAACAACTCTGGAAAACAATGATCTAGAAGGCTTGCATAATTTAATCATGGATTGTGAGATTGTTTGCCCTATCTCCGGATCGCGCAACTGGACAGAGGTAAGACAGTTCAACCTCATGTTCTCTACAGAACTGGGGTCTGTAGCCGGCGATGCATCCACTATTTACCTTCGTCCCGAAACGGCTCAAGGTATTTTCGTTAACTTTCTGAATGTCCAAAAATCCGGACGGATGAAAATCCCCTTTGGAATTGCGCAAATAGGAAAAGCTTTCAGGAATGAAATCGTTGCCCGACAGTTTATCTTCCGGATGCGTGAATTCGAACAGATGGAAATGCAGTTTTTTTGTCGCCCGGGAGAAGAAATGAAATGGTATACCTATTGGAAAGAGGCGCGCGCCAAGTGGCATAAAGCACTTCAACTAGGCGACGAACATTACCGTTTCCATGATCATATTAAACTTGCTCACTATGCCAATGCCGCATGTGACATCGAATTCAACTTCCCTATGGGATTCAAGGAGTTGGAAGGAATACATTCCCGCACCGACTTCGACTTGAAACAGCACGAACAGTATTCTGGAAAAAAAATGCAGTATTTCGACCCGGAACTCAATGAAAGTTACGTTCCCTTTGTGGTCGAAACATCTGTCGGACTAGACCGGATGTTTCTTGCTGTACTCAGCGCCTCTTACCAAATCGAAAAACTTGAGGACAATACGGAGCGTGTTTTATTGCGCATCCCACCGGCTCTGGCTCCATACAAGGTAGCCGTGATGCCCTTGACCAAAAAAGACGGTTTACCCGAAAAGGCGCGTGATATTATCAACTCGTTAAAGTTTGATTTCTTGTGTCAATACGATGAAAAAGATTCTATAGGAAAACGCTATCGAAGGCAGGATGCGATTGGCACACCTTATTCCGTGACCGTTGATCATCAAACGATGGAAGACCAGACTGTCACCTTACGCGATCGTGACACTATGGAACAAGAACGCATTGCTATCAGCGACCTGTATCGTATCATCGACAGCAAGGTAAATCTGCGCACCTTGCTCCAATAATTCCGTCCAGAACCGGCTTTCGCCGCTTCTACCCGGAACACACCTCACATGACTCGGGATTCTCGAGAGAACAAGCAATTGCCGCTTGCTGCTCTTCAACTGACTTTGCGTCCGGCTCAGCAACAACAGCTTTATCTACCGTGAACTTGATCGCATTTGTTGCAGCTTTAGTTCGAAGGTAATACATGCCCGTTTTCAATCCCTTTTCCCAACCATAGAAATGCATAGAAGTCAATTTTCCGAAATTTGCATTTTCCATGAAGATATTCAAGGACTGCGACTGACAGATATATGCACCCCGATCCGCAGCTTGATCAATAATTGCTTTCTGCGATATTTCCCAAGCAGTCTTATAAAGATCCTTCAAACGCTGTGGGATTTCATTGATATTTTGAATCGATCCGTTAGCTGCCATAATTTTTTGACGAACTTCCTTATTCCAAATACCTTCTTTTACAAGATCTTTAAGTAAATGCTTATTAACGATAATGAACTCACCTGAAAGCACACGTCTTGTATATATGTTTGATGTATATGGCTCAAAGCACTCGTTATTACCCAAGATCTGAGCTGTGGAGGCAGTTGGCATAGGAGCCAGCAACAACGAATTTCGTACACCATATTGTTTTACCTCTTCTTTAAGCACATTCCATTCCCAACGATCTGTTGGAGATACTCCCCACATATCAAATTGGAAGACACCTTTGGAGACCGGAGACCCTTCGAATGATTCGTAAGAACCCTCAACTTTAGCGAGATCTTTGGAGGCAGTCATGGCCGCATAATAAATTGTTTCAAAGATTTCACTGTTCAAAGCACGTGCTTCGTCTGATTCGAAAGGATAGCCCATCATGATAAATGCATCTGCTAATCCTTGTACCCCTAATCCGATGGGTCTGTGACGTAAATTCGAGTTCTTAGCCTCTTCTATCGGATAATAGTTTTCATCAATAATACGATTTAAATTAATTGTTGCCTGATACGTAACTTCAAACAATTTATCATGATCAAAACCTCCTTCTTCTGTTACAAATTTAGGAAGAGCAAGTGAGGCCAAATTACATACCGCCACCTCATCAGGAGCAGTATATTCAATGATCTCAGTACATAGATTGGACGATTTGATTGTGCCCAAATTTTGTTGATTCGATTTTGCATTCGCGGCATCCTTGTATAACATGTAAGGCGTCCCAGTCTCAATCTGGGACTCAAGTATCTTAAACCAAAGATCCTGAGCCTTAATCGTCTTTCTTCCCTTCCCTTCACGCTCGTAGGTAGTATACAATTCTTCAAAAGCAGAACTATGGGTATCAGACAATCCGGGACATTCGTGTGGACACATCAAAGTCCAATCGCCGTTATCCTTCACACGTTTCATAAACAAATCCGGAATCCAAAGTGCATAAAACAAATCTCTTGCTCTTGCCTCTTCTTTCCCATGATTCTTCTTTAGATCGAGAAAATCAAAAACATCAGCATGCCAAGGCTCAATGTACATTGCAAATGACCCTTTACGTTTTCCACCACCTTGATCGACATAACGTGCTGTATCATTAAAAACACGCAACATGGGTACGATTCCATTAGATGTTCCGTTTGTTCCTTTGATATAAGAACCCGTTGCACGGATGTCATGAATGGAAAGTCCTATCCCACCGGCAGACTGCGATATTTGAGCGCAGGACTTCAATGTGTCGTAAATACCGCTGATGCTATCCTCTTTCATGGTTAACAGGAAGCAAGACGACATTTGCGGTTTTGGCGTTCCTGAATTAAATAGGGTTGGAGTGGCATGTGTAAACCAACCTTCAGACATCAGATTATAGGTTTTGATCGCCGAGGCAATATCATTCTTATGTATTCCCACAGCTACACGCATCAACATTTGTTGAGGACGTTCAGCTATCTCTCCGTTCAATTTCATGAGATACGAACGTGTGAGGGTCTTGAAACCAAAATAATCATATCGGAAATCGCGATCGTAGATGATGCTTGAATCAAGTGCATCTTTATTGTTCATCACCACCTGATATACGTCACTAGCAATCAACGAAGCATTTTCATTCGTTTTGGGATCCACATACGAATACAAATCATGTATTACTTCCGAAAATGTCTTTTTAGTCTCCTTATGCAGATTTGAAACCGCAATTCTAGAAGCAAGTAAGGCATAATCGGGGTGATCAATCGTTTTTGCTGCAGCTACTTCCGCTGCAAGGTTGTCAAGATCCGTTGTCGACACACCGTCATAGATCCCCTCAATAACCTTCATGGCAACGGCTTCAGGTGAAACAAGCGGATCCAACCCATAGCACATTTTTACAATACGCGCGGTGATTTTATCAAACTTAACCGCTTCCTTTCTTCCATCTCTTTTTACAACGTACATCTTACTTTGGTAGTTTATTCAATTAATAATCAATCTATTTAAAACTCTTCATCTAAAGTGAAGGTTTGATTTTCTTTTCCGGCAAGCACCCCTGCTTTTTGGTATTCGCCCACTCGTTTTTCAAAGAAGTTTGTTTTCCCTTCAATGGAGATCATTTCCATAAAGTCAAATGGATTAGTTACGTTAAAGATCTTCTCATTTCCTAATTCTATTAGCAAACGATCTGCCACAAATTCAATATACTGTGCCATCAACTCACTGTTCATTCCAATAAGCTTCACCGGCAAAGCCTCAAGAATAAATTGTTTCTCTATCTCAACAGCCTCTTCGATAATGTTTTTTACCTGTTCTTTCGAAAGCTTATTCACAAGATGCTTATTGTAAAGTAAACATGCAAAGTCACAGTGTAATCCTTCGTCACGGGAAATCAGCTCATTTGAAAATGACAATCCGGGCATCAACCCTCGTTTTTTCAACCAAAAGATAGAACAAAACGAACCGGAAAAGAAAATTCCTTCTACAGCAGCAAAAGCAACCAGTCGCTCAGCGAAAGAACCCTTTTCGATCCATCTGAGAGCCCAATCAGCTTTCCTGCGAACACAGTCGAGTGTGTCGAGAGCATTAAACAAATGATTCTTTTCGTTCGAATCCTTAATATAGGTATCGATCAATAAGGAATATGTTTCGGAGTGAATGTTCTCGATAGTTATTTGAAATCCGTAAAAGAATTTAGCTTCAGTGTATTGAACTTCAGACAAAAAATTCTCTGCCAAATTCTCGTTGACAATTCCATCCGATGCGGCAAAGAAAGCCAAAACATGTTTGATAAAATGACGCTCATCATCATTCAACTTGTTCTCCCAATCTATGAGATCAGGTGAAAGATCAATTTCTTCCGCTGTCCAAAAACTCGCTTCAGCCTTTTTGTAAAAGGACCATATATCATCATGTTGAATAGGAAACAAGACAAATCTGTTCTTGTTTTCTTCTAAGATTGGTTCTGTAGTTGCCATAGTTGTATACCTCTTATTAAGTGCGTATTTTGTCTGGACGGTTGATCCTGAAACCGTCGTTTAAACATCCTAAAATCATTGTTTCCTCTTCTTTGGAATCGGAGGTGGTTCTCCTTGCTGATCTCCGTTTTTGAGGCGTACAAAATTTGTCAAAAAACTCTCCCCGAGCAATTAAAGAAATTCACAATCATTTAATGTTTTCAACACAATGGATCGCCATCCCTTTAAACACAAAAGAAAGCGACTTTTTCAACACAAACCCGAAAGATATTCACAGGTTTTCGCCTAGATTTTGTCGATATTTTTTTGTGCGCCCGGCAAGCTAAACTATCTAAACGTTATTTGTCAAGCCGAGTAATAAAATTAGCCCAAAAATGGGTTAAAGTCAAGTATTATTTTTGTTATTTTGAACATCATTTTGTGAATTAATTTAGCATGTTAATTTTTGAAACTGTTTCTGATTATTTACACCCCCTTATTCAAAACAAACTAACCAGAGACATTTTACATCTGATCTTCCCTTCAGCGTGTTGTATTTGTGGCTCCGAATCCCCTTCGAACGAACCTGTATGTCATTTCTGCAAAGAAGAATTGCTCTACACGCGCTTTGAATTGATGAATGAACCTAATGATCTCGATAAATTATTCTGGGGAAGAGCACGGGTTGAAGGCACTTATTCATTACTCTACTTCTCCAAAAACACATCAACTCAGAAACTGTTACATGCACTGAAATATCAAAACAAGCCGGAAACGGGATTAGTACTTGGACGGGAAATAGGCCTCCGAATAAAAGCTTTATCGATTTTTAATTCGATAGACGTCCTTATCCCAGTGCCCATTCATGCCAAAAAACAATTTGTGCGGGGATATAATCAAAGCGAACAATTAGCCTCGGGCATAAGCCAAATTACCTCTATCCCAGTAAATAAAAAGGTGATTAAAAAACAGAAAGAAACGGTTAGTCAAACAAATAGAAACAGGTTTGAACGCTGGGACAACGTTTTCGACAATTTTCTTGTGAAAAATGCGATAACACAGTTCAGACATATAGCCATTATAGATGATGTAATTACAACGGGGGCAACTCTTGAATCACTCATCAAAGCCATTCATGCCAGGCGCCCCGAATTACGCATAAGTATTATTAGTTTAGCTCTTACAAAATGAGTGCTACTAAACGTTACCTTATCGTCGGCGCGGGTGTCGCCGGGGTTTGCCTTGCCCAACAACTCAAAGACAAAGGTCAACACATCACCATCGTTGACAATAACCAGAATAAAAGTTCAGTTGTGGCCGCCGGAATGATCAATCCGTTGGTTTTCAGGCGTATGACCAAATCATGGAGAATAGACGAATTTTTACCCTTCGGCTATTCATTTTATCAGGACATGGAGAGAAAGCTAGGAACAACGTTTTTTCATAGGATTACTATCCGTCGGATTTTCTCTTCCGTTCAGGAACTTGGATTTTGGGAGCTAAAACAAGATTTGCCTGAATTTAGCGAGTACATGGAACCGCTGAGTAAAGAGGATTATGATTACCTCGGAGCCAATAATCCCTACGGAACAGGGCGAGTCAAAGGAGCCGCATACATAGATACAGACTCTTTCATAGCGGCCTTTAGGAACTACTTTCAAGAAAACGACATGTTGCTTAACGCGCCCTTCATTCATTCCTCTTTTGACCCGGAAAAACTTACTTTCCAAAATAGCGTCTATGATGGTGTGATTTTCTGTGAAGGTTATCTCGCTTTTAAAAACCCATTATTTCAGAATATCCCTATACAATGTACTAAAGGTGAAACCATTACAATTGATTGTCCGGAACTCAAAACAAAAGAATCACTCAACCGTAAATGTTTTGTGCTTCCTCTTAAAGGAAAAAATCACTACCGCGTTGGTGCAACATATGTCTGGAACACCCCAGACAATAATCAAACTCCGGAAGGCAGAAACGAATTGATTGAAAAGTTCAGAGTGGTGAGCAACTCGCCTTTTGAAATTATTGACCAACAGACCGGCGTACGACCAACCACTCCTGACCGGCGACCGATCATTGGAGCGCATGAAGGTTATAAGCACATCTATATTTTTAACGGTTTAGGGACCAAGGGATACATGAGTGCTCCGCTTCTGGCTAAAGAACTTTGCGACCACATCCTCGAGGGCCGACCTTTGGATCCGGAAGTATCCATAAGTCGGTTTAAAAAAAGTTAACTCCATGAATAAGGTGTCTACATTTTGTATTTTTGTTCTAACTAAAAAATAAAAACTCATGTATCCACCGGAATTAGTTCAACCAATGAAATCCGATTTAACAAATGTCGGTTTTAAACAACTTTCAACACCTGAGCAGGTAGACCAACTTATTGAACAAACCAAAGGCACCTTATTAGTTGTTGTAAACTCCGTCTGCGGATGCGCAGCAGGAAACATGCGCCCCGGAGTGAAACTTTCCCTAAATAGCCCAAAAAAACCCGAAACTCTTGCAACGGTATTTGCCGGAGTCGACACTGAGGCCACAGCACAAGCACGCAAGTATTTTCTTCCCTACCCTCCCTCATCTCCTTCAATCGCCTTGTTCAAGGATGGTAAATTAGTCCATTTTCTTGAAAGACATCATATTGAGGGTGGTACGGCTCAGATGATTGCTGAAAATCTTTCAGAGGCCTACAACGAATATTGCTAGTGCGGTCCAGGTGGCGGACAAAAGTTTGCCTGTTATTTATAGCAGTTCCCACAGTAAACAAGGCTTGCAGGGATACGCTAAACAAACCGGATATAAGCATGCACATTTCTTTCCTTTTAGCCAGAGTATTCCCATAATTCGGGAAACTGATATTTTCTATGTTGACAGCACAAATTTTAAAACTTCAAAATGACATATGCATCAGTTTATTTTATTAAAAACAAAGTAAATATTTATAACATATATTATAACTAAAAATATACGTACAAAAAATTTAACATTTTAATGTTTGCTACTCGTACTTTTAGTTCGTGAAAGAAAAAGTTGCAGAAAGAATTCGTATCATCCGTTTATCTAAGGGGTTAAGTCAGCAAAATATTGCGGATGATCTTGGCATTACTGTTGCAGCGTATTCGAATATAGAACGTGGCATTACGGATATTTCGGTTTCTCGTGTTTACCAAATTGCTGACATTTTAAAGGTGAATCCTTTTAGTCTACTCGTCGAAAAAAAAGATCATTTGTTGCTAGATTCAGCCAATCCATCGGATGGGTATTCCAATAGTCTAACACAACAAGTATATATGCTGATACAGCAGGTTCAGCACTTACATTCACGAGTTGATCAATTGGATGGTGAACTCGCAGTAATTAAACGGATATGATTTCTGCACTATTTTCCTAATAGTCGTGCTACATATTTCCCGATAATATCGAACTCAAGATTTACCGTATCCCCTATCTGTAACGAGTGAAAGTTAGTATGATCATACGTGTAAGGTATTATACATACCGAGAATTCGTTTGGCTTGGAATCTACAACGGTCAAACTAGTGCCATTGACAGTAATGGATCCCTTTTCAACAGTAACTTGGTCAGTTCCATATCTAAATGTATATTTCCAACTTCCGTTCTGATCTTGAATGGAAATGCATTCGGCAGACGTATCAACGTGCCCCTGCACAATGTGTCCGTCGAGTCGACCATTCATCAACATGCATCGCTCGAGATTTACCTTAGTGCCTTCACTCCACTTGCCCAAATTGGTTTTTTCAAGGGTTTCTTTAATCGCAGTAACTGTGTAGGAAGTGCCAAGAATGTCTACCACCGTTAAACAGCACCCATTATGTGCTACACTCTGGTCTATCTTCAATTCGTTGGCAAATGAAGCTTCTATCCTGAAATGCACATTTGTTCCATCTTTTCGGGCCGACTTAACCAATCCCACTTGTTCAATAATTCCTGTAAACATAACCTTGTAAAGATAGGGATAGGACGAAACTTATTTAGCCGGTTTGACATGAACCGCATTCCACCCTTTTTGACCCCTGACCTTCTCAAAGGTCACCATGTCGTTCTCTACGATTGTACCCAACACACCGTTAATATGAACAAAAATAGACTCTTGTGTTTCAAGATCCTTTATGAAGCCATACCCTTTTGATTCATTGAAATGTGTAACTCTTCCTTTTCGAACCTTTTCTTCCGGTTCCTCCGTCCGTTTTGGAATATTGATGTCTATCGATTCAGCATCTATGGATTTCTTTGCTTTAGGATCCATGGGAGTATCCGAAATATTACCATTCTCATCCAGATACGCCATCATATTTTCCAACCCTCCCCCTTTGGAATTCGCTTTGCGCTCTTCCTTTTTAAGTGCTTTTTCCTGACGCTTTTTAATTCTGTTCTTTTCCTTGTCTTTTTTGCTAAATGTCTCCTGTGATCTTGCCATTTTGTGTATTTATAATTGTTGACCTCCCTCCGAAAGCCTAAATGGGATCATGAACAAGATCAAATGATGTCCCTTGAAAGGAATATTATTGAAACTGAATTGCTGATACAACCATTTGCCATAAAGTTAGCTAAAATAAACCGAATGTTGTAAAATGCTTTGAAGGATGAGTTATGATTTTTTCCTCTTTTTACTGACAATAAGTCAGTTAGATGCTATAGTTGGAGTTCTGTTCAACATTAAATCCAAATCTTTTTATTATGCCCCCTCAATTTTATGGTGAAATATTGCCAATTTTACTTCTCAAATGAAAATGCTAAATACATGAAAGCAACGGCATCCTACATTACGATAAATAAAGATCGGTTCTTAAATGAACTTCTTGATTTGCTCAGAATTCCGTCTGTTTCCGCTGATCCTGCTTATGCCAAGGATGTACATCGCTCTGCCGAATATATTGCGGATCAACTGAAAAAAATTGGTTTGGAACAAGTGGAGGTTTGCCAAACGGCAGGATATCCGATAGTGTATGGTGAAAAGTTGAATTCTTCACATTTGCCTACAGTTCTGGTTTATGGGCATTATGACGTGCAGCCGGCAGATCCCGTTCAACTTTGGGATGCGCCTCCTTTTGAACCCATAGTTAAGAAAACAGAGATCCATCCCGAAGGCGCCATATTTGCCAGGGGAGCTTGTGATGACAAAGGACAGCTCTTTATGCATGTGAAAGCTGTTGAAGCAATGCTGAAATCCGGAGAATTGCCTTGTAATGTAAAATTCATGATTGAAGGTGAAGAAGAAGTGGGAAGTGAAAACCTTGCTGCCTTCGTTTCACGGAATAAAGAACGATTAGCGGCTGACATCATTCTTGTTTCCGATACCGGAATGATCGCAAATGATGTGCCTTCTATTACCACGGGACTGCGTGGGTTGAGTTATCTGGAGGTAGAAGTGACCGGTCCCAAAAGGGATTTACACTCCGGTTTATACGGAGGATGCGTTGCCAATCCGATCAACATTCTTGCGCAGATGATTGCTTCCATGCATGATAAAAACGGCCGAGTTACCATCCCCGGATTTTACGATAAGGTGCTTGAGTTATCATCCGAAGAACGAGCTGAAATGGCGAAAGCACCCTTTTCGCACGAGGCGTATTGTAAGGCACTCGATCTTTCAGATGTACACGGAGAATTGGGCTATTCAACCCCTGAGCGTGGTTCGATCCGTCCGACTTTGGATGTCAATGGCATCTGGGGGGGATATACCGGAGAAGGTGCAAAAACGGTAATCCCTTCTAAAGCGTATGCTAAAATTTCAATGCGACTTGTTCCTAATCAGATTTCCGCTGAAATAACAGAATTGTTTACTCGTCATTTCTTGTCCATTGCTCCAAAAGGAGTTCGTGTGAAAGTCACACCTCATCATGGCGGAGAGGCTGCAGTGACGCCTATCGATTCTATTGGATACAAGGCAGCGTCTATGGCATATGCCGAAACTTTTGGTAAACCGGCCATACCTGTCAGAAGCGGCGGAAGTATCCCGATTGTGGCGATGTTTGAAAAGGAACTAGGTCTAAAAACCATTTTGATGGGATTTGGGCTGGACAGCGACGCCATACATTCACCAAATGAACATTACGGGCTTTTCAATTACTACAGAGGCATCGAAACAATCCCCTATTTCTATACCTACTTCGCCCAATTAATGGCGCAACAATGATGAGGTACATTTATCTGTTTGTGCTCGCTTTTTCCGCTACTTCATGTGCAGGTTTCAAGTATCCTGAGCTAAAGTCCACGCAAGGTGTGAAGATGGTGAAAATGGACGGCAGAGATATCACTTTAGAGGCTAAAGCGATTGTTCACAATCCTAACCGGTACACCTTGAAGATGAAACCGTCCAAAGTCTTTATTTCGGCCGACAATCATTCGCTGGGTTCACTTCAGACAATTAAAAAAATAACGTTGAAAGGGAGACAAACGGACACCCTGGTTGTGCCGATAATTGCGCATCTGGATGAAGGAGCCATGTTTTCTATGTTTCGGTTAATGACACGCGATTCAATAGAAGTACATATTACGGGTAGGGTCAAGGGGGGCATCGGCTTTCTTTCGAAGAGACAAAAAGTTGATCTCGTTCAGAAAATCCCGGGGAAGATTTTAAAGTTTTAACTATTCCTCCGTATATATCCTGTGTACTCGTCTTGAAATGCCCGTCATTACTTCATAGGAAATAGTGCCCATTGCAATAGCTAACTGTTCGATAGATTGATGCGAACCGATAATTTCTACGCGTTCACCTTCCCGAACTGAAAGACTCCCAACATCAACAAGGATCATGTCCATACATACACGACCGATCACTTTACAGGCCTGACCTTTTATAAACACACATCCCTTTCCGTTGCCGAGTTGACGTTTAAACCCATCTGCATAACCAACCGGTACGATAGCGATGGTGGCCTCCTTTTCAGCAACAAAACTTCTGCTGTATCCAGCGCTTTCTCCCTTTTTTACATACTTAACCTGAGAAATGGTGCTGTACCATGAAAGCACCGGACGAAGCCTTTTTTTTATCAAGGGATTTGCTGAAATCCCATACATTCCGATACCTAAACGAACCATATCAAATGTGGCCTCAGGATAATTGGCAATTCCCTCCGAATTCAGGATATGTTTTAAAAACGGGTAGTTAACAGCCCTTTGGATAACGGCAACCGCCTGTTGAAATCGCATTAACTGATGTTCCGTGAAACGTCGATCTCTTATGTTATCTGATTCGGCGAGGTGTGAATAGACGGATTGAACACGCACTTCGGGTTGAGCCTGCAACATTTCGAGTAATTGAGGCAGTTCATTAAGTTCAAAACCCAAGCGTTTCATGCCTGTTTCAACCTTCAAGTGTATCGGGTAGGCATTTTTTCCCTGAAAAATGAGTTCCTTAATAAAGACATCGAGTTGATGAGAAGAGAAGATGGCCGGCTCCAGCCCATAGCGAATGCAATCCTCAAAACTGTCTTCTTCGGCATTCATAACCAGAATAGGCAGCTTGATCCCCTGTTCGCGCAGCTCTATACCTTCATCTGCATAGGCAACACCCAAGTAGTCCACGCCTTGCAATTCAAGGAATGAGGCTAGTTTTTCCGCTCCTGAACCATAGGATTGGGCTTTCACCATGACTAGCAACTTCGTGTCTACAGACATCGAGGATTTAAAAACCGAAAGGTTATTTCTCAGGGCGGTAAGGTCAATCTCAAGGTAAGTCTTATGCTTTTTGAGTCGAAATTGTAGCGCTAGTTGCTGCATATTAGCCCGTCGCGTTCCTTTCAGCAAGATAACGGCATTGGTGGGGTCAATATCCACACGCTCATTCGGCTCGACAATCAGATAGCTTTCGGGTTGAAAACGTTGAATTACACGCTCTACATCAGGTCGAATAGCTTGATTTTGTGAATCTATCCCAACGATCACAATCCTTCGCTTGTTTTCGGAAAGTGTCAGTTGGTACTCCAATGCATATTGAAGGGCATCCGGATCAAGGTTGTAAGTGTCATTGATAACGGTGCATCTCTTCACTCCTTCGAAAGTTTCGAGACGCATTGCCGGTCGTTCAAGTTGTTTAATTTGAGCGCTTAAAGCCTCTTTATCCGAAACAAATGTAGCTGCAACCTCAAAAGACATAGATGCATTTGAGATGCTCACGGGATCAGAAAAAGGAAGCAGTGCAATAAGATTGTCTGAGAGTCTGGCTTTCACTCGCACCCCGTGGATCTTCTCTTTCTGGCCATGGTTCAATAGAATCAGCTCTGAAACAAAGGTTTGAGATGCCGAACGAAAGAGCTTGAGCTTTTCCTCCAATTGCTGTTCTTTGGATTTAAAATTCTCCTCATGACTCTTACCAAGCGACGTAAAAATACCATGCGTCGGTTGAATCATGTAGGCCAGACGATCCATTTCACCGGGATGCGAAATTCCTGCTTCGATCAATGCAACATAATGCTCCTCGGTCATTTCGAGGAGCGACAGCGCGACACCCAACTGAGAGTTATAAGATTTGGGACTTCGGATCACGCTGAATTCGGAAGAAAGCAGTTGATATAACCATTCCTTTACCGTCGTCTTTCCTGCTGAACCTGTAATCCCGATAACGGGATAGGAGAACTTTCTACGATGCGCCGCTGCTAACTCCTGCAAGGCAAAAAGCACATTTTCGACTACAAGGAATTGAGCATCCTGGAATGAGGAGGCAGGCCCTTCAGAACATACAACAAAAAGCCTCACCCCTTGCTCGTAAGCATGCTGGATAAAATCATGTCCGTTACGAAATTCTCCTGAAAGAGCAAAGAAAACGGTGTTTCTTCCTGAGAAGATTCTACGTGAGTCTATAGCTACAAAATCAATATGCTTATCAGATAGCGGCCCCAGGACTTTGGCATCGATGATGTCTCGAATGGAGTTGTATGAAAGGTCAAGTTTCAAGTTAACGAATTCACTTGGGTCAGATACCTTGCTAAATTACCATAAGAAATGCAGATTGCATTGTTTTTACCGACTTAACTCATGCAAAGTGATTAATTTTGTTTGTCTCAAGTATGTAAGACGCCTCTTTAAAAAATGTTGAAAATTTGATCGGAACAACCATGACACACGCAAAAAATCTACGTAATACGCTCGATGAACTGAACTCACTCATTGACAAACTATCATCGGGAAATTTGCAATTGTTGGAACTTGAATCATTGGTGGCCAATTCGAGGGAGCTATACGAACTTTCAGTTGTCTTGCGCTACAAAGCCTATGAAGATACCGCGTGGAGTGGCAAAAAAGACCCTTCGGTGACTGAACCACTAGTAGAGGTTGTCCCGGAAATAATTGATTTTCCAATGAGTGAGGAAATATTTGAATCACCTATGGACAGTGAAACCGATGAAGCTGAGCAACCGAAAATAGAATTCAGCTTGTTTGATGAAGGGTTGATTTCTTCTGCTATAGAGCCAACAGAGGAGCCTACGGCTATAAGGGAGGAACAAGTTCCAATAGACACCGATGCTTTTGTAAATCGTTTCACATCGATGGATATATCACTTGAAAGTCAGATCGCAATGTCACGACTCGAAACGCTGGTTGGTTCATTCGGATTGAATGAGCGCTTACAGTTTATAAACGAGTTGTTTGATGGTTCCAGTGAGGCTTTTTCTGAGGCGATAAAGTCAATTGATTCGCAATCGGATGAGCAGGCTGCTTTGCGAAAAGCCTCCGCGCTCGCCTCTCAATTCAATTGGGACAGTTCCAGCGAAACCGTTGAGGAATTTGTTTTGAAGATCAAGCGCAGATATGCCTAAAGGCATTCTGTTCCTTTTGCTCTGCTCTCACATTTATGCATGGTCGCAACCAGAATCAAGTGAGTCGTGCTCTTTCTACGTAAGAGAGGTCACATCTAAACTCTGTTCCGCAGAATTTCATGGTCGGGGATATGTGAAAAAAGGCGACTCCATCGCTGCCTCATTTTTAGCTGCAGAATTTCAAAAGATTGGCCTAAAACCTTTGAAGAGATCCTACTTTCAGCGCTTTGAGCACACGGTGAATACATTTCCATCCAACATGTTATTGATCTCAGGAAACGACACCCTGATTCCGGGACAGGATTTCATCGTTGATCCCGCCTGTCCTGAGGTTAAACTAATACTGCGGTTTCGGTTTATTTCATGTGCAGAAGCATTATCAAAGGAAGGTTTGCAGATTGCCATTCAAGAAGTTGTTTCCGGAGGGAAATACAATGCTTTTTTGCTTGATCAAAGATTATGTTCGGCAGACACCTTGAAAGTTCTCCGGAGTATGGAAAAAGCTTTAACGAATTATGCCCATACGGTAGTCCGGACCAATGAAAAACTCACTTGGTCTGTCGCTTCCAATCAATTACGTTATCCGCTGATCTTCGTAAACGGAACGTTTCCTTTAGCCGAAGAGCTACACATTGATATTTCTGCCAAAATGCAGAAATCATATACCTCATATAACGTAATAGGGTATATGCCGGCCCATCGAAGAACTAAACGAACCATCATTTTATGTGCTCACTACGACCATTTAGGTATGATGGGGGCACAGACCTATTTTCCTGGCGCCAATGACAATGCCAGTGGAACCGCGACCCTCCTTGGTGTCGCCAAAAATTTGGATAAAGCCCCGAGAAAAGTGAACTATCTATTTATTGCATTTGCCGGAGAAGAGGCAGGACTTGTCGGATCAAAATACTACACGGAACATCCTGTTTTGCCTTTGAAGAACATTCGATTTCTTCTTAATCTGGATATCATGGGAAGTGGTGAAGATGGAATCACAGTAGTTAATGCAACAGCACATCCGGCTGAATTTGAGTTACTCCAAAAACTAAACACAGAAGGACAACTTCTCAGACAAGTTAAATCTCGAGGTCCGGCGGCAAATTCAGACCATTATTGGTTTTCAGAAAGGGGCGTTCCCGCATTTTTTATCTACACAATGGGGCTGAATAAGAACTATCACGATGTAAAGGACACTTATGAGAATTTATCATTTGCTGAGACCAATGATTTAATTCATCTAATCACATCCTTTCTATCACAGGTCGCTCTCTAACATCTTCGGGTTGAAAAATTCAATGTCGCTTGAGTTAGATTAACTTGCTGTAAATGTACTTTTAGTGTACAAAAATGAAAAGACGTTTCCTACACATAAGCCTATGGTTTTTTGGCGTACTAATGGGCTTGGTATTGCTGATTTCAAGTTTTTTGTATTTTTTTAAAGATGAGCTTTGTGGCTATGCTGTAAACGAGGTTAACAAACACCTGAAGGCCAGAGTTTCTGTTTCAGATGTTGATCTCACCTTCTGGGGTTCTTTCCCGAGTTTATCCATCGATTTTAACAACGTTTTTATTCAGGACTCTTATGAAAAAGCAACGGTCAAGGATACCCTACTCTATTCGGATCGCATCCGCATGAAATTGAACCCTCTTGATATCTGGAATGAGAACTACAAAGTGCATTCGATAGAAGTGGCCCCCGGAACGCTTAAGCTTAAAGTCAACCATCAGGGAAAAGTAAATTATGACATCCTCAAACAAAGCAAAGACACTACGCAAACCAACTTTGAACTGGCATTAGCTAAGGTTGAACTGATAAATATCCGTTTTTCCTACGAAAACAGATTAACCGCCCAAGAGTATCGTGCGGACTTCCTTCAGCTGGAATTTCATGGAAATTTTGATCAGGATCGTTTTGAACTGGCTACGAGAGCAGATCTAATGATCGAAAAAATTAAGAGCGGAAAGGTGACATTGATTTCCGATCAACCTGCGACAGCAAGGGTAAACGTCAACGTGGATAAACTTCAAGATATTATAGCTCTTCCTAAAGCCACGATTTCGATTGCCAAATTACCTTTCGACATAAGTGGCCTCTTCCGAAAAGACAGTACGTTCATCGAATTACATTCCAAAGACATTCCTGTTACCGATTTAGCTCAGAAATTTACAGTATCCGGAACGGAAGAAATTCGCAAATACAATGGCTCAGGAATAGCATTTGCGGACATTTCCGTTAAAACGGCCAACGAAACGGACAAGCCGGCGTTGATTGCCTGTGATTTTGGAATAAGAGATGGCGAATTAACTGAGCCCAAAAGTGGCATCCATTTACGCAAGATTAATCTGAAAGGCTGTTATTCCAACGTGAATGGCCCTTCTCAAGAGTTTATGGAATTCCAACGATTGTCATTTCAGGCACCCGGAGGATCCTTTGCAGGATCACTCAGAATAACGCAATTTCATCAACCGAGATATGAAGGAAAGGCGAACGGAAGTATAGATCTACGCATGGTAAATGCACTCTGGAGTTTGCCCGGTGTTGAAACCATTCAGGGGCAAGTTCACCTTTCAACCGCTTTCAGTGTTTTAACGCTACACGATGAACAGGGAAACAGCGACTTGTCTGTAGAACACTGTGACGGGAATATGGGTCTGCATAAGATTATTCTTAAACTAAAAGATGATCACCGTACATTCCGGAATGTCAATGGTAACCTGTATTTACGTGGCGATGAAGCCGGAATAGAAAATGTTTCGCTCAATGTTGGTGAAACGGACCTTGCGGTTGATGGAGTATTCAAAAACATTGTACCCTATCTGGAAGGAAATGGTGATTTACAAGCAGATGTGGAAATAAACGGAAGAAATGTTGATTTGCAAGATTTGGGAACAACCACCAAGCAAGAAAAATTTCGAGAGGAACGAAGTTTTGTCATACCCAACAACATACGTGGAAAAGTACGAACCAACATTGGTGAATTGAAATACGAACGACACCGCTTTCTGGACGTCAGCGGTCAAATGGAAATGGATGAACGACACCTTTACTTCCCATACATCCGTCTACAAAATGCAGAAGCAAATGTTAGTGGGAATTTATTAATCGAAGAACGATCTCCGGAAATATTTACCATTACCGCGGAAGTGGAATCAAACAATCTACAATTCAAACCTTTATTTAGAGAATGGGATAATTTCCACCAAAGTGTCATAGGCCAGGAAAATATTTTCGGAAAAGCACAAGCCAAAGTCTATTTTTCAGCGCCTTTCGACTTGCGCTCCGGCATCATCTCAAAGGCTATAAAGTCGCAAGTCTATTTAAAAGTGACAGAAGGCAAGCTAAAAAATGTCCGTAGTTTCCAATCCATCACTGAAAGTCTTCAAACCACTGCAGCCAAACTTGTCCTAGGAAAGGAAAATATTGTTCTGCTTGAAAAGAAATTAATGGATCTCCGGTTCGAAACACTTGAAAACACGTTTACAATAGAAAACGGCAAACTGACCATACCGAAAATGATGATTCACTCCTCAGTTCTGGATGTGGAGACCTCCGGGACACATACCTTCGAAAACATGATAGATTATCGTTTTGCTTTCCGTTTTCGTGACCTTAAGGACAAAAACCGAATAACTGAATTTGGACAAGAAATCGACGACGGCACCGGCATGAAGGTGTACGTGCGGATGTTCGGTTCGATAGACAACCCAACAGTGGTATGGGACAAAACTTCCCGCAAACAGCAACTCCAAGAAGATTTAAAACAGGAAAAGGAAACGGTAAAATCCATGCTAAAAAGTGAATTTGGCTTATTCAAAAGCGACACTTCAGTAAAAACCTATCATGAAAAGGAACGGCCAAAGGAGACAATCAAGGTAGAATTTGACACACCATCTGAAACACATGAGCCAAAAGAAAAGGATAAACCCAAAAAAGAGTCAAAAGTCAAGAATGCCATCAAAAATTGGAAACAGGAGGCGGACAAAGAAAAATTGGAAAAGATTGAGATGGAATGAGGTTTTAACCCTTTGGAATCATTCAAAACTCTTAATTCATCAGATGAAAGCTATCTTTGCAGTGTGAACCAATCCTTCGGCAAGCAATATAAACTTTGCTCCAAAAAGCGTATATCGGAAGTTTTTGAATCTAATCAAAAAGTCAAAGTATATCCATTTGTTGGACATTACATCTCCATTGATCGTATGGAAGAACGCGTCCCATTCCAGATTGTACTTTCGGTACCTAAACGAAATTTTCGGAAAGCGCACGACAGAAACCGAATAAAGCGCCAAATGCATGAGGTTGTTCGCAAGAATAAGTTATCTTTAGAAGCCTTTATGGAGGAACATGGTCAATACCTGGCACTATTTATTATCTACACTTCGAAGGAAGAGTTGTCTTCATCCCTTCTTGACAAAAAAGTAAAATTACTTATCTCGGAACTCATCAAACAAATCGAAAAATGAAAATCCAGTTGCGAACGTTTAAATCATCCTTGCTCCCCCTATTTTTTATCGCTTCTTTTCTGCCAAGAACATTCGCGCAAAGCAATGGTTTTGAGGTAATTAAAAATCTGGAGCTGATGGACCAGATCTATCAGCATCTTGAAATGTATTACGTAGATGAAGCACAAGTCGGAAAACTTTCCAAAGTCGCCATCGACGCTATACTAAAGGAGCTGGATCCCTACACTGTGTATTACCATGAATCCAATATCGAAGATTACAAATTGATGACCACAGGTCAGTACGGAGGGATAGGTGCGTTGATACGAAAAATTGGTGAATACACCGTCATTGCAGAACCCTATGAAGGGAATCCGGCTCAGAAATCCGGGATTGTTGCCGGAGACAAAATCCTTTCCATAGATGGGAAAACAATGATAGGCTTACCCTCCGATGATGTTTCTTCTGCACTTAAGGGGCCAAAAGGAACGAGTATACTTGTTGAGGTCGAACGTGGAAATGAAAAGAAAAAAATTAATGTCACCCGCGATGAAATCAAACTTCCCGATGTTCCTTATTCCGGAATGATTAACGAAAATGTGGGTTATATCAAACTTGGAAGTTTCACCCAGACGGCTTCATCGGACGTGAAAGCGGCCTTTACAGAACTTAAGACCAAAGGGATGAAACAATTCGTATTGGACCTGCGTGGCAATGGGGGAGGGTTGTTGATAGAAGCAGTGAAGATTGTTAATATGTTTGTAAAAAAGGATCAAACTGTTGTAACGACGAAAGGTCGCCTCGCAGAAGAGAATCGGATTTACAAAACACTTGAGAATCCTTTGGATTTAGATATTTCAGTAGTTGTCCTTATCGATGGAGGATCAGCTTCAGCAAGTGAGATTGTAGCGGGGAGTCTGCAAGATTTGGATCGTGCCATTATTATTGGGAGCACTTCCTTCGGAAAAGGCTTGGTTCAGCGAACTTATGATTTAAAATATGGTTCCAAAGTAAAATTAACGATAGCCAAATACTACACCCCTTCAGGTCGCTGTGTCCAAAGACTAGAATACTACGACAAAAAGGATGATGAAAAACCAAAAGAAATCGCTGATTCTCTTTTAAAGGTATACAAGACCTTAAATGGTAGAGATGTCATTGATGGCAGAGGAATAGAGCCGGATATCACCATTGAATCAAGAGATTTAAGTCGCCTCACTGCAACGATCTATGCAAACAATCTCGTATTCAATTTTGCAACGAAATATCATGCAGAACATCCGAGTATTGTAGAGGCTGGAAAATTCGCGTTGACAGATGATGAATACAATGACTTCAAGACCTTCGTTCTGAAAGAAGATTTTACATACTCTACTTCATCTGAAGAAATCTTAAAGAAGATGAAAAAAGCAGCCGAGGAAGAAGGTTATTACCAGGATTCTATGACAGAATATGAGGCGCTATTGGCGAAAGTAGTTCCCACAAAAGAGCGCGATCTGATCAAATTTCGGGAAGAAATTCAAACGATGTTGGAAAATGAGATTGTATCCAGGTATTATTTTCAGAAAGGACGTGCAATTCATTCGTTCCGTTCAGACAATGTGCTCAATAAGGCTATTGAGGTGTTGAATAATACAACCGAACAGAATACTATTCTTAAAAAATAGGCGTTATTTCCTTAAGGCTACGCTTATGAATAACTTGCTTAAGGGCAAAAGTTTTACGGAACACATGTTTATCTTCGCTGCACTGGCATTTTCCGTGGGTTTAAGCACCAGCAAGGCGATTCTGTCACTTTCCGTCGTCCTGATGGCTCTATCCGTTTTGCTAAAGGGTGGTTTTCGTGAATCCGGCAATAGGATTCTAAAGAACAAGTTGCTCCATCCTTTAATCGCTTATCTAAGTTTACACGTTATATCCTTGCTTTGGACCTCGGATTATGGATATGCGCTCCATGATCTTAAAACCAAACTCACGTTACTTATCGTGCCTATATGTTTTACTATATATCCCATAGAAAAAAGAACCTTTCGCTTACTCATCCTCCTTTTTGTAGCGGCTGCAACCGTAACATCTGCGATCAATATTTTATCTTGGCAACAGTTCTTTGGGACAAAACGATATCTTGACATCCGTGAACTCTCGATGTTTGGATCGCATATCCGTTACGGAATATTAATAGCGATGTCAGCGTTTATTTGCGTTTATTACCAAAAGAACGAAAGAACATTTTTTCGTCCAATTTATCTTCTGCTTTTTTGCTGGTTCTGTTATTACACCTTTTTCAGTCAAATTATCTCAGGTATGCTTGCATTAATAACCGCTATCGGCGCCATGATTTTTTGGATAAATTTTCAGAAATCGAGGGTCTTAGGATATAGTCTGCTCACTGTTCCTGTGGCTTTTTTACTGTTTCTGATTTTTTATATTCGTTCAGCAGATCAGAAAGATCTAACCTCATTCGCACAAAATCTACCTAAGACAACAGTGAATGGTAATCCCTACACGCACAATATTGAGCTGGGCACGTTCATTGACGGGACACCTGTTTTGGCCAATTTGTGCGAAGAAGAACTCCGTAAATCATGGAATCATGCTTCAGTACGGTCATATGATGGTAAAGATGACAAAGGTCAGCCGATACGATTTACCTTGATGCGTTATCTGACGGATATCGGTGTACGAAAAGATTCTTTAGGGTTTTTAAAATTAAAGAAAAGCGACATCGCTCTTATTGAAAAAGGTATGGCCAGCCGAGAGGAAGGAGACGGTGGACTTATCGCTAGATGGAATGGTGTTCGTTTCCAGCTACAAAACCATCTTGATCCTAATGGTCATTCCTTACTGCAACGCATTGAATATTGGAAAACTGCCTGGCGTATTATTCAATCTAACTGGGTTATCGGGGTTGGGACCGGAGATTTACAAAAAGCATTTGACCGTCAGTATATTCTTGACAACACCCCATTATTGCCTGTGTATCGTTTACGAGCGCATAATACTTATTTGACCAGTTGGTTAAGTTTCGGCGTTTTTGGCTTAATTACAATTCTATGGATAATATTGAATTTTATTCGATATGGATTGCATCAAACCCATCCACTCGCCTTCGTTTTTATCTTGGTTGCAGCCAGCACTTTTTTTCTTGAGGATACTCTAGAAACTCAAATGGGCGCTTCCTTTTTTGCTTTCTTTTTTGGGTTAGTTTGTTCGGATCGACCAACAGCAGCGAATAAAATATAAATACTGAATTAAGCCTAACCTTATAAAATATACTCAAGAGAGCCCGTTTTCCTGATCAATTTTGTTAAATGCATATTTCAATAAAAATGGGGTTGAAAGCGTCGTGACCAATCCCATTACGACAAGCATCGAAAAAATCTCTACCCCAATCAATCCTGCCCTGAAGGCAATATTTGCAATCACAAGTTCCATGATGCCTCGCGCATTTAACCCAAATCCAAGAGCAATAGACGTTCGGTTACTCAAGTGTGCAAATCGTCCCCCGAGATAACCTCCAATTATCTTAGATCCAAATGAAACCAATAAAATGGCTCCCAGTAATGATAACTGATGAATGGATGAAAATTTAAACTCTAATCCTATACCCGCAAAAAATATGGGGGCCAAAAAACCCATTGTCATGCTATTGGTGGTATTGTGTATAGCTCGCAGATGCTTCTCACCAACCAGGTCCTTGCCAACAAGCATAGCTGCGAAAAAAGACCCTATTATGAAATGAAGCCCAACAGCTTCTGTAACACTGGCAAAGATCAAAATAAAAACAAAGAAAATAGCAAACAACGACTCCTTGCCCTTAAGTACATCTAGTAATCTGGTTAGCTGTTGTTCAATAAAATTTTCCCTTTTGGACATCCGCTTAATAAAACGATAAGTTAGAACGACTATCAACAAGAAAATGGAAAGTTTAAGCAAAGTGGTTAGTATCGAATGATTTATGGAAGAAAAAGAACTTCCTTCTCGCTTGTTGATGTCTAACAGAATACCCAGAATTGTCAGAGCCAGCACATCATCAAAAATGGCCACTGATACAATCTTCTGACCTACGGGGCTATTGAGTCTTCCCAAATCCATAAGTATCCGAATACTTACCGGAAGGGCCGTAATGGCAACACACAGCCCGATAAAAACTGTCGACATGACATCCTGACCGAAGGCCGTGCCAATAAAAAATCCCGAAATTATAGGAATGAAAAATGCCAGAACCGAAATGACAAAGCTGCGGCCACGCAACGACTTCAAAATATCATCAAATTGGATTTCAAGTCCTGCCAAAATAACCAATAAGAATACCCCCAGATCAGAAATCACCTTTAAGTCTTCTGTTCGATGAATAAAATTAAGTACGGATGGGCCCAGAATAACTCCAGCCAAAATTTCACCAATCATTGCAGGTTGTTTGAATCGCTCAAACAGCTCGCCCAATGCCCTTGCTAGCACTAGCAAAAGCAACAAATTGACAAAAAACGGCAATTGCAAAGACGGCAACTCTATTTCCATAAATCAAAGATATCGAAATATACTACCCAACACTCTTGTGCTGATACTAGAAAATACATTAATATTTCAATAATTCAATGTTAATGTTCTGTCTCTTTAGCACCTTGAAATCGATTTCATCATCTTTCATGCTAATTCTCTACTTTTGTACAAATACTTTCTGTGCGTTTCGAACTTACCAAAGAATTTCTCGATCAACTCAAAGACAAGATTGCTGAGCAAGATAGACTATGGATTAGCGAACAAATCCTTGAACTTCACTATGCAGATATTGCTGAAGTACTTGATCTACTGAGCAACGAAGAAGCCAAGTATATCTATTTCCAGTTGGACGAAGATGTACAAGCGGATGTGCTCATGGTACTCGAAGAAGAAGTGCGCGACAGGTTTCTTGCTTCACTTTCTGCCAAGGAAATAGCAGATCAATTAGAGAATCTGGATTCAGATGATGCCGCTGACATCCTTGGTGAATTTTCTGAAGCTCAGATACAGGAAGTTATCTCGCAGATGGAGGACGACGAGGCAGCAGAGGACATTGTGGACCTGCTCAACTACGACGAGGATTCTGCCGGCGGACTTATGCAGAAAGAATTCATTCAAGCACGTTTAGACTGGCCGGTAAACCGGTGTTTGGTTGAATTGCGCAGACAGGCCGAAGATGTCGAAAAAGTTTATACCATTTATGTCGTTGACGACCTCAACAAGCTGGTAGGATTACTATCGTTAAAACGCTTGTTATTTGCGAGCCCAAAAACCAAAATCATTGATTTGTATAACGGTAAAAATATTATTTCCGTAAAAACGAGCGATGACAAAGAACACGTCGCAAAAATCATGGAAAAATATGATCTGGTTTCTGTTCCGGTAGTGGATCTTCAAAACAAACTTGTAGGTCGTATTACGCTGGATGACGTAGTTGATGTTATAAAAGAAGAAGCAGATAAGGACTTCCAACTCGCATCAGGTATCTCCGAGCGTATTGATGGCACCTTCAGTATCTGGAGAAATACGCGTGCCCGTATTCCGTGGCTAATTATTGCTATGCTGGGAGGGACCCTTGGTGCTCAGGTAATCTCACGATTTGAAGTTGGGATTACAGAAATACCTGCATTGGCCTTCTTTATTCCTCTAATAACTGCCATGGGAGGAAACGTCGGGGTTCAGTCCTCTGCAATCGTAGTACAATCACTCGCCAAAGGCAACGACCAATTTGCAGGAATCCTTTCCAAGATGTCGAAAGAATTTTCTGTTGCACTCATCAATGGTCTATTGCTGTCGGTCATGATTTTCGGTATCGCCTACTATTTTGAAAACTCCACGTTGGGTTTAGTAGTGAGTATATCTCTATTTACAGTAATCATTTTTGCCGCCACCTTCGGAACGCTTATACCTTTAATACTCAATCGATATAAGATTGATCCTGCCCTTGCTACAGGGCCTTTCGTTACCACGTTAAACGATATCGTCGGGTTATTTATTTACTTTACAGTAGGCATGTTGTTGTACCATATTTGACCCATTAGGATGAGAATACAACAGAATAGCAACAAAGTCGTGTAACTTTTTTCATAAACTTCAAATTAATCTGAAGTTTAACCCCTAACAGCCATTCTTTATCAAGTAGGTAACCAAGCAGGTTTATACAAAAACGGCACTCAGGTATGAGTGCCGTTCCCGTTACGATATGCAGTTAGTCTTGCAACATTGGCACTTCCGTGCCTTCTGCTCCAAGAGCCTCTTTGATCTTAATTTCCAATTCTTCCATAAGTTCAGGGTTATCGTAAATTAATGATTTTACAGCATCTCTTCCCTGACCAAGACGGGTTTCACCGTAAGAGAACCAGGAACCACTCTTTTTCAAGATATTCAACTCCACTCCAAGATCAATAACCTCGCCTACTTTGGAGATTCCTTCACCATACATGATATCAAACTCCGCTTTTCTGAACGGCGGTGCTACTTTGTTCTTCACGACCTTCACTTTCACGCGATTTCCCATCACCTCTTCTCCTTCTTTGATCTGAGCCGCCTTACGAATATCAATACGAATAGAAGAATAGAATTTCAAAGCATTTCCTCCTGTTGTAGTTTCAGGATTACCAAACATGACTCCAATCTTGTCGCGCAACTGGTTGATAAAAATACAACAACAACCAGCCTTATTGATTGAAGCCGTCAGCTTACGCAATGCTTTCGACATCAAGCGCGCCTGAAGTCCCATTTGAGAATCTCCCATCTCTCCCTCAATCTCTGCCTTTGGTGTAAGAGCGGCAACTGAATCCACAACGATTAAGTCTATGGCTCCAGAACGGATTAGATTGTCAGCTATTTCCAAAGCTTGTTCGCCATTATCAGGCTGAGAGATCAGCAAATTATCAATGTCTACGCCCAGTTTCTTAGCATAAAATTGATCAAATGCATGCTCAGCGTCAATAAATGCGGCTATACCCCCCTGCTTCTGAACTTCCGCAATGGCATGAATCGCCAATGTCGTTTTTCCGGATGACTCCGGACCATAAATCTCAACCACTCGTCCTTTGGGATAACCATTTACGCCCAAAGCCAAATCGAGCGTGATAGATCCGGTGGGTATTACCTCCACTTTCTCAACGGGTGAATCTCCCAATTTCATTACTGCTCCCTTTCCATAGGTTTTATCCAGCTTTTCCATCGTCAACTGGAGCGCCTTTAATTTTTCTGCATTTACTTCTTTATTAACTGACATATCGTTTGTTGTTGTGTTCCTTAACTGCCTAGGAACGGTTTATACTTTGTTAACTTTTACAAAGGTAGAATCATAAGATCGTAAACTATTTACGCCCTAATAAATTAATTAAATAATCCCAAAATTTCTTTAGCGTGATCCTTTGTATTAGGCTTGTCGAGAATCCCCACTATATCTTGATCTTCATTGATCAAAAAGGTGGTGCGGTGAATTCCGTCGTATTTTTTTCCCATGAATACTTTTGGCCCCCAAACGCCGAAAAGCTCAATGACCTTTCGGTCTACATCGGCAATCAGCGGAAAAGGCAATTCAAATTTTTCAATAAACTTTCGATGTGAAGCATCCGAATCCATACTAACACCAACCACTTCGATACCGTGTTGCTTCAACAACTCATCGTTGTCTCTTAAATTACATGCCTGTGTAGTACAGCCAGGAGTATTATCCTTAGGGTAGAAATAGAGCGCCAGCTTTTTTCCTTTGAAATCAATCAATTTGATTTCCTTTCCATTTTGATCTAGTCCTGCAAATGCAGGAGCTTTGTCACCAATTTTTAACTGTTTCATATCTGTTTTATTTGTTTTTAAAGGTCATACTTCAACCAATTCAGCTCCTCGTATGAAGGAATGTTATTTTGAGAATTTGCCTGTTGCATTAAAGAAATTGCTTCTCCTCATAATGAGCCATTGCTGTATCAACTTCTTAATTTAATAATCATAGTAATCCTTCTTTATTTACTTGCTATTCATATGCTGAAAATAGCAATTATTCTAATGCTTATTTACAAACTCTTTTCATAAAGTTTCGACCATCTTTTGTCGATTTGTGCATCTGCCCATAACTTTGATTTTAGTCCGGCATTTCGAAGCTTATTCACTAAATAGCCTACACCAAAAACGCTAATTTCATTATTAGAATCCACACCTACATAGACTCCATCCGAAAGTTTGAAAACTCCATTCATTCCTTTGAATGTAAAACCGTCGATGCTATAATCAGGGACTGCATTTTCTTTTAATTCAATTATTCCTTTTGTTTCGTGCAAAACATAAACTTGACTTTTTGCCTCATTAGACGACAAACGACCTCCTTTAAAGACATCTGTTATTTGTAATACACCTGCTATTGCGACACCAACTCCTACGTAACGGACAATTGGGTTTTCGCTCACAAACATTCCTGTACCAACAGCTATACCAATTGTAGCCCTTGTATAAGGGTCAATCTTTGATTGTGTTATTTTTAGCAGACCATAACTCCCTATGGAACTTGCTCCAATAACGGTTCTTTTGTTTTTCATTTATTAAATTTTAAACCTGTTAAATTCAATTCGGTAATCAATGCAGACCAAGCAAATAACACCATTATCAAACAGGTTATAATTCCACTATCCATTTCGCACACTCTTTTCATAAAGTTTGGCCCATCTTTTGTCGATTTGGGCATCTGCCCATAACTTTGATTTTAGTCCGGCATTTCGAAGCCTATTCACTAAATAGCCTAAACCAAAAACGCTAATTTCATTATTAGAATCCACACCTGCATAGACACCATCCGAAAGTTTAAATACGCCATTTAGTCCTCGATATGTAAAACCATCTATGCCATAATCCGGAATTTTATCTGACTTTAACTCCATGACCCCCTTAACTTCGTGTAATACATAAACTGGACGATTGGCATCGTTTGATATTAACCTTCCACCTTTCTTAAAATCCAGCGCCTGCAAAAACCCTGCTATACCAATCCCAATTCCTATATAACGAATAAGCGGATTTTGACTTAGTATCATTCCTGTGCCGATAGCAATTCCAATAGTTGCCCTTGTATACGGGTCCATTTTTGAATGTGGTAATTTCAGCAAGCCATAACTCCCAATGGCACTTAGTGATAATAGGGCAATCTTGTTTTTCTTATTTTCCATTTTAGCATTTTTTACATAACATGTCTTTTTCAACTTTATTTAAATTAAATACAATATTATTAATGCACATCCCTCATGAGCAAACCATTCTGATTACATTATGTTCATTACCGAATATACTCATGGCCGATTCGTGTGTTGAGATTTCAATCATTTATTTGACGAATAATTAATCAAATTTAAAGCAATTTTTCTAACTAAAAATCCCTTAAACTGAAAAATGTTTAAAATTTCGTCAGAAAACTACTGGCTTCCGGAGTCCGAAAGGGGTGCAAATTTAATTTTCAATGAATCGTACACCTTCTTGATTTGCATAAGCTCATCTGCATGTGTAACATCTTTGTGCTTCCGATAAGTGACTATCTTTTCTTCGAACTCTCCGACCTTTTGATCAAAAATCGAAATCAAATAATTGATATTTTGGTAAAGAAACATCTTAGTGTAAAATGTTCCGTTGACTCTAAGATAAGCATAAAGTTCAAAGGCGCGCTCGATCTGTTCAGGGTCCTGTCTAGCAACAAAATAGGTAAACGCACTCATGACTCCCAATTGATCAAACCCCTTCAAAACGGGTTCTTTTAATGCCTTTTCAAAAAAGTAAAACTTATCTTTTGAAGCATACGAGCCGTATAATTGAGCTATTCCTAAAATCATCTTTGAGGATCTTTCTAACTCGAGATTGGCGGCGTGTTGCATGGCCAATTGGGGATCAACCGTTCCCAATTGTTGTATGGCGGTCGAAAGGACCAGATAGGACTGATCTTTCTCAATGCGATTAATGCATATTTCTTTCAATAAATCCTCTTCTAAATGCGACGCAAGGTAATTCAATGCGGAAGCTCTAACATTTGAATTCGTGTCACCGATAGCCAGGTCACGAATAATAGCAAGGCCTTTAACCAAATTCTCCGCATCCAATTTTGTTGCACTTTCAAGAGCCTTCAAACGAATGTCCCAAAAGGGGTCATTTAAAGCGTCAAGGATTAATTGCTGTACCCTGGGATTTTGAACTGATTCTGCCCTTGTCAACCCCAGCTTCCTTGTTTTATAACGACTTCCATGGTAGTACTGAAAAATATACTGTTCCTCAGGTTTTTCTTCCCGAATCGTTCCCAGCAACGCTTGTTGATCATCAAAAACCACACATTTTAACTCTTCATAATAGGGCAAAGTAAACTCCTGATTTACACTATCGATAATGAGCTTATACACATGTTTTCCTTTAGCATCAAAAATCGCTACATCCACAGGCAAGCGAAAAATGGGAAAGATATCCAGGTTTTGACTTTGCTTTACAGAGAGTATGACCTTTCCTTCAACGGGATTTGTTTTTTGCTTAATATCTAGCACAGGGTGACCTGAAGCCAGAAACCATTGATTAAAGAACCAGTTCAAGTCTTCCCCGCTTACCTCTTCGAGGGCCAATCGCAAATGGTGAAATTCAACAGGTTTGAAGGAGTTCGTCGTCAAAAAAAGGTTTAGCCCCTTGAAAAAAGCCTCATCACCCAAATAATTGCGTAGCATATGGAGAATGCGTCCACCCTTGTTATAGGAATGTGAGTCAAACATTTGTTCTCTGTCCTCATAATCAAACCAGATTAGATCGTGATAACCTGTTTCCATGGAACTATCAAAATATTCCTCCGCTTGAATCTCCGCCTGGTAATCTGCTTCATCAAGTCCAAAGCGGAATTCGTCCCACAAATACTCACTGTAATTTGCAAAGGATTCATTCAACGGTAAGTTCGACCAAGATTCACATGTGACCAAATCTCCAAACCAATGGTGAAATAACTCGTGTGCAATTGTAGACTGATCATTGCCATCTAAGAGCTCTCTATCGTTCTTGTAAACGAAATCACCAAAAATAACTGCGCCGGTATTTTCCATGGCTCCTGATACATACTCACGAACAACCATTTGATGGTATTTGTCCCAAGGATAATCCACGCCAAGCAAGCGAGCAAAATAACCTATCATTGCAGGCGTTTCACCAAATATGGCTTTCGCATAAGGTTCCCATTCGGGCTCAACATAATAGTTCACATCCATTTCGCTTCCATCCAACCTATTGTACGAATCTTTAATGACCCTGAATTCTCCCACGCCCATCATAAACAAATACGGTGCATGAGGTATGTCCTGTTTCCAATGATCCGTGCGGGTACCATCTGCATTCCTCCTTGAAGAAATCAATTTTCCATTCGAAAGCGTTACATATTTATCTTCCACAGTCATTAAAATTTCCTGGGTAGTTTTTACATTGGGTGCATCAATCGTCGGAAACCAAACCGAACATGATTCCGTTTCTCCCTGAGTCCAAATTTGCGGCATTATAGATTTATCTTCCTCATCAGGCTTAATGAAATAGAGCCCTTGGTCCGAAACAATAGCTTTACTTCCCCCAATCTTTCTTTCTTCGGGTTTAGCGATATAAGAAATCGTCACCGTAAACTTACCGTTTCGCGTGATTGTCTTTCCCAGTTTAATTTTAAGGTAACTACTGTCATAGCTATAGATAAGATCTCTTCCTTCCATCTGTACTCTAAGAATGTCCATTCCTTTGGCGTCGAGTATGAGACTGTCTGACGGATAGAAATGTGGTTTGGCGGTCAAGGTCTCTAAGCCATACATTCGTGAGCTTTTCCAATCAAAACTAACTTCTAGTTTGGTTTGGAGAAGATCCATAGTAATCCGTTCTGTTTCTCGGTATATTGGACGCTGAGGTGAAGTCTTCTCTATCTCCATAATTGACAAATCGTGCGTGTTTTTTTTCGCCTCTGATTCACCAACTATAAAATCCATGTTCTTTTTTCGGGCACAGGCCAAAACTACCATTAGCAAACTTGCCACAATTAATTTATGCTTCATTCCTTGAATCGATACATACAAAACTCCGAAATAAAATGAAATCAAACTCTTGAAAAAAGATTAGGGAAAGGGATTCTGTTATTTTTGCATCAAATAGAAGACTAATGGGAAACCGGATCTGGTATTTTGACGGAAAGGAAGTGATCGGAACTGATGGTGCTACGTTGCATTGGGACGATCATCGTTTTTTTACACTCACCTACCAAGGAAAAAAATTTTTGGGGGAATTATTGGATAACCAATCCGAGTCAAATGAACTGACAATCAAGATAAATCATCGCGTTTTCTGTATTCGAAAAAAAGGAGAATTAGACGATCTCATTTCAATGCTTGGTCTTGACAAGCCAAAAGTGAGAAAACTAAAAGAACTATCAGCTCCAATGCCCGGAAGAATTGTTCAGATAGCTGTGCACGTTGGTCAAGAACTTCAACCGGGAGATGAATTGCTTTCGCTAGAAGCAATGAAAATGGAAAATGTACTTAAAGCCGAAGGAATAGGCAAGGTTAAATCCATCCTTGCTGAACCCAATCAAGTAGTGGATAAAGGCGCGATTTTAATTGAATTTGAATAGCCCGCACATAATGTCAGTGCGATAATGAGGCACGAATGAACGCTCCGGCTCAACTCAAGAACGAGCCTCTTCACCCTTCAAGTCACCTTAAAAACATCAGTCTTGATTCTTTCCTTCATTTTGTTACCTTTGGCACCCATAGTTCAGAAAGTTTGAGATCTACAAAGAATAGATTTACTTTACCATTTGGCTCAACCCCAATTCAAAGACTATTTTTAGTTGTCTTTGGTTTTTGTGTTTCTCTGTGTTTTCATGCTCAACAGAACAACACTTTCACAGAGCAATTTTTTAAAGACAATCTCCTAAATCCGTTAGTTTGTAAAACATATAGGGGCTTCGGATTTCTTCCTGTAAACGAAAGCGAATATAATCTGAATAAAGTAATCAGAGATTCCAGCAAACAGTTTTACAAACTAACCAATGTCCTTTTCAAAAAACACCTGTTTGAGCTAAAGGGAAATAATTACAGTCTCAACATATCGCCGATAGTAGATTTTGCAGGAGGTCGGGACAGAAATGACAGTACTGATCGAAATCTTTTTCAGAATACTCGTGGAATATATATTGAGGGTGATCTTACGACCAAATTTTCTTTTTCAAGTTCTGTTTTTGAAAATCAGGCTCGCTTTTCCTTGTATGAATCAGCCTTTTATTCATCTGTAGGCGAGCTGTATACCAATCAATCTTCGGGTGCCTATTCCATGCAAAATGCAGTAATTCCTGGTGCTGCGCGCACAAAACCCTTCAAGGTAGATGGGTACGATTACGCTTATGCTACCGGCAATATCTGTTACCGTCCAATGAAGTCCGTCCTGCTTTCTTTCGGCAATACGAGTCATTTTATTGGAGATGGTTACCGTTCGCTTTTGCTTTCGGATAACTCTGTTCCGGCGCCATTTATGAAGGGGGTTTTTAAGCTCTCTGAGAAATTTGAATTTCATTATTTAAGGATGCGCCTGTTCAACCTTATCCGTCGACCAGTAAGTACGTCTGTAGAGTCCTATTATGAAAGCAAAGGGTTTTCTGTGAACTACATAACTTACAAGCCTTTAAAAGATTTTTCCGTAAGTCTATTTGAAGGGATAATATGGTCGCGCGGGGATTCTATAAATTCCAAACGGGTTCATCCTCTTTTCTACTCGCCTATCCCCGGAACTCCCTTAGCAGTGCTCTCAAAACACGAAATGAATTATTTACTTGGACTTAATGTTTCTTATGTACTCATTGACAAGCACCGTGTTTATGGTCAGCTCGCCTATGCGAATGGCAAGTTTAATAAGCCCTCCGTGCAAATGGGAGTCAGATTATATGGGTTATTTGGGCGCCGTGATCTTATGCTTCAGGTAGAATATAACAACGTGCCTTCAGGAATGTATCAAAGTGCTAATCCACGTTTGAATTATAGCCACTACAACCTTCCCCTCGCAACGATAAAAGGAAGTGGTTTCGAAGAATGGATTATTCGACTTAATTATGAATGGCAGCGTTGGTATCTGACTGAAAAAGCAGTATTTTATAAATTAGCCGACTATCGAGATCGTAATTGGCTACCTGTATATCAAACTGCAAGCGTATTGAATGGCAATATTACCATGAATCAACTGGAAGCAGGATATCGCTTCAACCGAAGGATGAATCTTTGCTTGTTTGGAAGTTGGCAGATGCGTAAGAATAAAAGTGTACAGACACCCGTTGCAAACCTGTTTTTTATCGGCCTACGAACAGGAATTGTAAATCATTATAAAGATTTTTAATGCGTCAACTACTTTATATACTGCTCGTGTTGTGTCCTGTCGATCTTCCTGCTCAAAGTAAAGTTGGATTTGTCGATGAAGAAATGGCATTGGATACAGTTTACAACCCATCTCTACGAGAACATTCCTCTTTGAAACCTTTAGTCAGAAGTAGCATTCGTTACAGTCTGCTGAAAAGCGATTCGAGCGCACGTAGGTTTGCTGCTCAGGGCATCTGTGATGCAGGTCTTTTTATTGGTAATGGCCAAACTTATCGCACCGGAGGTGGCTTTCTGGCAGAATTTGCCCCAAATCAGAAATGGTACGCCCGAATTTCCGGAATAGAAGGTTTAACCAATGGGTCTGGTAACTTATTGCCCCAATCCTACGTTTCAGCTTACAGGGATAAATACACGTTGTACACCGATATTCGTGCACGAATATCATGCTCCCCAAATGATATCTTTAACTTTCAGGCAGGCTTAGACAAAAATTTTGTTGGTGAGGGATCTCGTTCAATTTTGTTAAGTGATTATGGAAGGGCTTATCCCTTTGGGATGATTCGCAGCAAGTTTTGGCGTTTAGAATATAGTATAATGTATCAGTTCTTTCGCGACAAGACCGATAAAGGAACCATTAATAAATATGGTTCGACCCATTATTTAAGTTTTAACGCTACAAAGTGGCTGAATTTCGGGATTTTTGAAACTGTTGTCTTCATGCCAAAGGATACCATGTTGAATCGTGGCTTTGATGCAGAATATTTAAACCCGGTGGTACTTTTCCGGCCGCAAGAATATGCCATGGGATCATCTGACAATGTCTTGATGGGAGCGAGTTTTACTGCGAGATACAAAGCGCATACCTTTTACGGACAGTTTATACTTGACGAATTCTTTCTGACCGAAATTAAAGCAAAAAGTGGATGGTGGGCCAATAAATATGGAGGTCAACTAGGTGTTAAAGGTCGAGGCAGTAGGCATGGCTTGCCTTGGTTCTACCGGGTCGAATATAATGCTATGCGTCCGTACACCTATGCACACTTGAACGCCGGTCAAAATTATGGTAATGCAGGCTCTGTATTAGCTCATCCATTTGGAGCAAATTTCATGGAGCTATTGGGGGAACTGAAAACGCAAAAGGGGAAATGGAATGTCAAATTATTTGTGAGCTACTTCCTTCAGGGTTTGGATAAAGATGGATTTAATTACGGGGGAGGCATTTATCAAGCATATAACAATCGCCCTTATGACTATGGGCATTTCATTGGACAAGGTAAAGGAAACAATGGGATTAGAGCCCTACTACATATTGGTTATTTGTTACATAAACAAACAAACCTGAATATCTTCCTGGAAAATCAACTTCGTTACGATTCCGCCATTAACAAAAACACGTATTGGGGAGCATTGGGGATCCGTAGCCAACTTTGGAATGACTACAGGAACTATTAAAAAAGAAGGGCCCACTAACGAGGACCCTTCCTGAACTGCATATCAGAGTTAGTAGGTATAGGTTAGGTTTTTTAATGAAGCCCAATGATATGCTTAAGTTCAACCTCGGTAATATTGCGTTTTTGACCCTTTTTTGTGAGATATGTACGGTTGACCAAACGTCCATGAATGGCTACTTTTTTGCCCTTCTCGCCATACGACTCAATAAACTTAGCCATATCACCCCAGGCGAAAATACGGTGCCACTCCGTGGCATTCTTTGTCCGACCGCTATTGGTTCTGAAGGAGGTGCTCGTTGCTAAACTAAAACGAGCAATTTTATTACCATTGTCAAAATTAATCACCTCTGTATTGGTTCCCATATTACCAATTAGGGTTATATGATTGCGTATCGTTGTCATGTGTCTTTTAATTTATTGGTTTTGCTGTTTTTTCTATATAGCGGATCAGCCCCGAAATGATCTTGTAAACTTCCATCGTTTGCGCATATAAATCCTCTGATCTCGACTTAGTAAGGTATTCCAATTGACCTGAAAGAATAAGTTGTGTGGATAAACGTGCCGAGGCTCCTTTTGCATCTTCCAAATCTAAGATCCTGCTTTTCGTTGCTCTTTTACTAATTCCTTCAGCGATTTTAGAGACAATTTGCAAAGCTGATACCTTCATGTGTTCAAACATGACAGGATCTACGTCATTGACTGTTTTGAACACTTCGAGGGTTAGACTATTACTTTTTTTCCAAGCGACCAAATCCTCGTGTTCGTAGATTGTTTTTTTCAGTTTCATAATCAAAGAATTACGAGGTCATTAATTTCTACTTCTGTGACAAACTTGCGCTCACCCTTAGCCTGATAAAACCGAGTAACCAACTTTCCCTCCACGGCCAGTTCGATCCCTTCCGCATTCAATTCTTGTAGCACATTTACCCATTTTCCCCACGCCATCAACCTGTGCCAGTGGGTTCTGTTTTTCGTCTTTCCACTCGCATCAAGGTATTGTTCCTTAGTAGACATGGTGAATTGTGCGATCTTCCTTCCATTCGGTAATTCAACAACCTTCGGTGATGAACTAACTTTTCCTATTAAATTAACGTGATTCATTGCTATTTTTTTAAAAAGGGGACGGATGTTAACGTCCCCGGTTAAGTTTACTTTTTTGTTGTATTATCTTGTCTTTGGGAAAGCAAAAGAAACTCCGACGCTTCTATTACTGTACCATAGCGCTTTTCGCCTGACTTTGATTCATAACTCTGGTGAACCAACCTTCCTTCAAGGATAATTTCTTGCCCCTTGTTTAAGTTGTTTTTCACTCGATCCGCTATTGTGCCCCATGCATTTACAACGTGCCACTGAGTATTTTCCTTCCAATTGCCATCTTTGTCTTTATAACTCTCATTAGTTGCGATGGTGAATCGAGCCAACGAGCGACCGGTATCGAAAGTGGTTACTTCAGGTTGTGCTCCCAGCCTTCCGATCAAACTTACTTTGTTGCGTAAAGTGTTCATGTTTGTAATAATTAAAAAGTTTGAAAAATTGATTTTGTCTCACTATCAGTATTCGTTAGCTGAATTCGACTCTGCAAAATTGTTTCGGCAACAAAATTATATTCGTCTTTTAATTAATTGCTTTCGATTATTTTTCGTTTTTAACTGCTTAAATTCAGTTAAAACCTTGTTCTCTCTAGGTTTTAGTAAAAAATATTTTTTGATTTAGATAGGAAAAATTAAATGACTTTCTTTAATTTTCCAATGGCTTTGGCATTACTGTCCTGAATATTTAAAACTTAAAAGAGTTAGAGGTTCCCTTGGATTCACTAAAACCAAAACGTTAGTGCCGCAGTAAAAAGATCAAGGTCAAATTTAGGAACAGCACCTGATGTTTGATAGAGATTTCCTACAGTACTTAGTAATCTACGGTATTCAATTCGAAGTAGCATCGATTTGAGCAGATGGTAAGTGTATCCCAAAGAATAGCCAAAACACTGAAACCCATTTCCGGAAACCTGCTGAGCTACGATAGCATTTTTTGGATCATGAAAATATTCTGAACGCAGACTCAAGGAGCCTATTTTTTGGATCGAATAACGTATGGTCGCATTTGTTTGCCACCAAAAATCAGTTGTTACCGTATTTTTTTGAATTCCTGCAAAAGCGCATGAGGCAAAAGAAATCTGTTCAGAAAAACCATGAGTCCAGAAAACGTCCGTAAAATAGCGCATTCCGTATTTTATATTTCCGGAAACGCCCTCCATACCTATGTAGGTATTCCAATTGAATAAATCCCGATCGGTTAGTTTTAATTCTAACTGAGTCCCTATGGATTTTTGTTTATTCAAGTCATGGATCTGTTGCCAGCCATTCAACAAAAATACACATGCCTTCCAGCGTTTATCAAACTGCCAAGACGCACGCGCACCAGCCAGGTAGTAAGGTACATATTCAGCTGCTAAGGAACGGGTTAACGTCAAGTGTTCCTGACTGTAGGGGTTTTCGTTTGTATATGGTGACCCAAGAATTCCTGCATCTATCCAAATATCATGCGATTTCAACGGTTTTATTCCCAGATTTGCTTCAAGTAAATTCTTGAATACCCCCTTTTCTGACGAACTATTTTGCTCCATGAACGTCCCCAAAGCAGGAACAACATGACTGCGAAATCGTTTTCGGTCCAATTTTAAGTCTAAATAAATCAAATTTTGTTGTAGCTCCCGGTTTTGTGCAAAAGAAACAAAAAAAGGAAGTTTAGAGGATTTAGAATCTATGGGATTCAGCGCATAATACCAATCAAATCCCATGTGAATATGAATTGTAGACTCCTTATGCAAAGAGTCTTTAACTTGGCTGAAAAGATTATTGCTGAGCATACAAAATACCAACAACCTAAACAGATTTCTCACGCAAAGAAACGACACACTATTAAAATAATTCAGTACCCGCAATTCAGTTAGGCAAATGAACTCGCGGTTGATACTTTTTCGGCGCCCCTGACAGCATTGAGCCTATTATTCTGTAACTAATGCTGCTTTCAAGAATTCACGATTCATACGCGCAATGTTTTCAAGAGATATCCCTTTAGGACATTCTACCTCACATGCGCCTGTGTTGGTACAATTTCCAAAGCCTTCTTCATCCATTTGGCGAACCATATTTAGAACACGCTGGTTGGCTTCTACTTTACCTTGTGGCAACAAAGCATATTGTGAAACTTTTGCCCCAACAAATAACATAGCTGAACTATTCTTACATGTTGCCACACAGGCACCACAACCAATACATGCAGCTGTCTCAAAAGCCTTGTCTGCGTCTTCTTTTGGAACAGGAATAGTATTCGCATCCATAGTTCTACCTGAAGTATTTACAGATACAAATCCTCCAGCCTGCTGAATGCGATCAAATGCACTTCTATCAACAACAAGGTCTTTGATGACAGGAAATGCCTTGGCTCTCCATGGCTCTACATAAACTGTATCACCATCTTTGAAAGAACGCATGTGCAACTGACATGTCGTAATACCTGTGTCCGGTCCGTGTGCGCGTCCATTAATGTACATGGAGCAACTTCCACAGATACCCTCGCGACAATCATGATCGAATGCAACCGGCTCTTTTCGTTCGTTGATCAGTTGTTCATTCAATTGATCCATCATCTCAAGAAACGAACTATCTGTAGAAATATGATCCAATTTGTACGTTTCAATAGCTCCCTTTGAATTGGCGTTTTTCTGACGCCATACTTTCAAGGTGATGTTTATGAATTTTGATGCCATAAGCGTTTATTTGTCAAATTATTACTTTATGATCCAGTTAAAGAATCGTTTATGAAGCCGGGGGATGGTGATCCCCATTAAAGGGACAAGGATCAATGTAAAGATCAATGTCCGCAAAAGAGGGTGTAAATCCTTAATTGCAGGAAAAATAAAAACGAACATCAGATTTACTACCGGGTAAACAAATAACCAGCTGATGAACAACATTTTCCAGATCTTCGGTTTTCCTTCCACGTTTACTTATAGTTTCGTGCTGCTATCTTGATGAACTCGTATTTCAACTCTTCTTTATGAAGTGTTGCTTTGCTGATGTCCTCTCCCTGGTATTCCCAAGCTCCAACGAACTTAAAGTTCTCATCATCACGAAGTGTTTCTCCTTCAGCATCCTGATATTCTTCACGAAAGTGACCACCACATGATTCCTTACGTTGTAGTGCGTCCATGGCCATCAGCTGGCCCAAATCTATTAAGTCAGCAACACGCAAAGCTTTTTCAAGTTCCTGATTCAATTCATCTGCACTTCCGGGCACAAATACATTTTTGTAAAACTCCTCCCGCAATGCTGCAATTTCCTCAACGGCTTCGGTCAATCCTTTTTCGTTACGACCCATTCCTACTTTGTTCCACATGATCAATCCTAGTCTTTTGTGGAAATGGTCAACAGATTTAGTTCCGTTGTTGTTGAGGAATTTATTGATCATTTCTTTCACACGGTTTTCTGCTTCGTCAAATTCCGGAGAATTCGTTGGGATCTTCCCGGTTCTGATCTCATCAGCGAGGTAATCCGAAACAGTGTATGGCAATACAAAATATCCGTCAGCTAATCCCTGCATCAATGCAGATGCTCCAAGTCGGTTTGCTCCGTGATCGGAAAAATTAGCTTCTCCTGCAACGAAACAGCCCGGTATGGTCGATTGTAGATTGTAATCCACCCAAACGCCACCCATAGTGTAGTGAACAGCAGGATAAATCTTCATCGGAGTTTCGTATGGGTTCTCATCTGTGATCTTTTCGTACATCTGGAAAAGGTTTCCGTACTTTTCTTCGACCCACTTTTTTCCGAGTTCCAAGATTTTTTCATCTGAAGGATTGTGATCCCCTTGAGCAAAAGCTGCTTGTTTTCCTTTGGCGCGAATTTCAGAGGAGAAGTCCAGATAAACTCCTTCATTGGTGTCGTTGGCCTCTATGCCAAAACCGGCATCACAACGTTCTTTGGCCGCCCTGGAAGCCACATCACGTGGAACAAGATTTCCGAAAGCAGGATATCTTCTTTCGAGGAAGTAGTCACGGTCCTCTTCTATGATCTGAGTTGGTTTCAAACGCCCTTCCCGTATCGCTTCAGCATCTTCTTTCTTTTTTGGAACCCAGATACGACCCGAGTTACGCAATGATTCTGACATCAGTGTCAGTTTAGACTGGTTGGTACCGTGTACCGGAATACATGTCGGGTGGATCTGTACGAAACAAGGATTAGCAAAGTAAGCGCCTTGTTTGTGGATCTTCCATGCTGCTGTTACATTACTTCCCATTGCGTTGGTTGAAAGGAAATATACGTTGCCGTATCCTCCGGATGCAATGATCACAGCGTGTGCAGAATGTCTTTCCAACTCACCTGTTACCAGGTTTCGAGCAATGATTCCTCGAGCTTTACCTTCTACTTTTACAATGTCCAGCATTTCGTGACGGTTAAACATCTGAACACGCCCCAGTCCGATCTGACGGGAAAGGGCGGAATAGGCTCCAAGCAACAATTGTTGACCAGTTTGTCCTGCCGCATAAAATGTACGTTGAACCTGTGTTCCTCCAAAGGAACGGTTATCAAGCAAACCTCCATATTCACGTGCAAATGGAACTCCCTGAGCAACGCATTGATCTATGATGTTTCCTGATACTTCTGCCAAACGGTGAACATTAGCTTCACGTGCACGATAGTCTCCACCTTTGATCGTATCATAGAACAAACGGTAGATCGAGTCGCCATCATTCTGATAGTTTTTTGCTGCATTAATCCCCCCTTGTGCTGCAATTGAGTGTGCACGACGCGGTGAATCTTGGAAACAAAATGCTTTTACATTGTATCCCATTTCCCCAAGTGATGCAGCGGCAGAAGCACCTGCAAGACCTGTTCCAACAACGATGATATCGATCTTTGGACGGTTGTTCGGTGCAACGAGCTTCAGGTGGTTCTTATAATCGGTCCACTTCTGCGAAATGTGGCCTTCAGGTATTTTAGAATCTAACTTTGACATAATTAAAGAAGATTATTTCTATTTACTAAGGAAAATGAGTACCGGTATGATCGCAAAAGCAGCAGGAACCACTATAGCGAAGATCTTTCCAAAAAATTTAATCCCGGGCGTATACTTTTTATGGTTCAGACCAAGTGATTGGAATGCCGACGCAAAACCATGCATCAAGTGGAATGAAAGCACTGCCATGGCGAGCACATAAAAGAGTACAGCAAACAAAGCATATTCGTTTACGGGCGCTCCATTTACACTCTTCCCAAAGAATGCCATAACGATTTTGTGCAGGTCTTTGTAAGTGTCGCCCACTTTAACATTGACTTCTTTAAAATAAAGTTCAGTACCATTCTTTACAACGATCATCGGATTCACCGGAACCGGTTGCAAACTTGGTGTATGCGTGTAATATAATGTATCCGTTTTAGCCATTCCCATTTGGTCGGTGGATTTGATCACGTAAGTGTGCACCGGAAAAGGTTCTGAGGACACTTTTACCTTCCACCAGAAATTTGCCATGTGAATTACGATGAACACCAATATTGCAGTTCCGAGAATTGCCATGTTTCGCGCGGCTCCGGAGGAGTTGGCAGAGGGGTTGTTATTGGCGTATTTCACCGGACGAGCCTGACGGTTCTGAAGCGCCAGCATCAATCCATCCGCAGCGTGGAACAAGATCGAGATGTAGGTTGCATAGGACAATACCTTGATGAAAATGTTGTGTCCCATGAAATAGGCGTATTCATTAAATGCTCTTCTCCCTTCCTCTCCGGTCTTCAGTATGAGCTGAAGGTTTCCAAGCAGGTGACCGACGAGAAATAAACATAAAAAGAGGCCGGTTACTGCCATCCAGTATTTTTTGGCAATGGATGATGATAAAATAGCAGATTTACTCATAATGCGTTTTTAATAAACAGGACAAAATTAATAGATAGAACAAATTCAGGGGACGAAGGTTCTTATTTAGATTGATTATACATAATAACGCTGTTATAAATAGAAAACAGCTTCGTTCTCCTCATAAAGTCCAGCATGAAAACAACTCTTCTTTTTACCACTCTGTTGTTTTGTTCGTTGCTGCATGCGCAGGAGGAAAAACATCTTCAGGGCACAACGGACTCCATGACCGATAATGGTATTATTCAAGTTTCCAATAGCGTTCAGGCAGCAATCCTAGAGGTACGGGTTTTTCCTAATCCATCGAAAGGAGAGCTTACCATCGAAGGGAAAGAGGGATCAACCATAACTATCTATAGTGTTTCAGCAATCTATGTGGGCACCTGGTTAATAGGTCAAGAGGGAAAGGTGCCGCTCAATGATCTGACCTCTGGGTCATATATTTGTTCGGTAGAACTGGAAGGTAACCGGTGCATGAAACGTTTTGTTGTCCTATAACCAAGTTAACGTCGTGTCTCTTTCAGACACGGAAAGTTGAGCCTTTCGACCCAAGATTAACGCCCGGTTATCGTTGATATGACCTGCCGGAAAATCGAACGCTATGGGAATATTGCGGTAGGAGAATTTTTCCAGAATTAACTCTTCAACGCTTTTCCCGAAAGGCACTACGGTATCTTCCAAATCGGTCATTCCTCCTACGATAAGTCCATTTATCTGCTCAAATACACCAGCTTTTTTGAATGCATACAGCATACGGTCGATATGGTATATATGTTCTGCGAGATCTTCTATAAACAATATTCTTCCGGAATAATCGATCTGATCGTCAGTGCCAAGCAAACTGAATAATATACTAAGGTTTCCACCGACAAGTTCCCCAGTTGCAAGTCCAATCTTGTTAAATAAAGTTGGCGCACAGTTTAACACGTATTCCTCTCCCCCCAAAGCTTTTAACAATGTTTGAATTGCTTCAGCAGAATTGTCTCTGACATTCAGCACCATGGTTCCATGAATACTTTGTAAACCAAATCGTTGTAAACGCTGATGAAAAACAGTAATATCACTAAACCCAACAAGCCATTTCGGCTCGCGTAATATGCCTGCCCATTGCAGGTTGTCAACAATACGAACACAACCGTAACCCCCCCTAGCACAGAGTATCGCCTTGACTTCCGGATGATCCAATCCAAATTGTAGGTCTGCACGACGCTCTTCGTCTGTCCCTGAAAAATAATTATACTGACCCGCACAGTGTGATGAAAGCAACACGCGAAAACCTTCACGTTCGAACAAATTTACAGCAAACTCCAGATGGTCTTTCTCGATGGACTTTGCAGGAGCCGTGATATATATCAGGTCCCCTTTTTGAAGAGGAGCGGGTTGTTCTGGTGTCATTTCAAAAGTCTAAGACTCAAAGTTAGCCAAAGTTTTACTGTTTGATTCAAACACGTAATTTTGAACAAAAGACGGATATGATCTCACCATACAACGATGAATATTTCATGCGTCAGGCCCTAATTGAAGCGCAAAAGGCCTTTGAGATGGATGAAGTGCCTGTAGGCGCCGTCGTGGTCACAAAAAATCAGGTGATCGCGCGAGCTCACAACTTCACGGAGCATTTACACGATGTTACTGCCCATGCTGAAATTCAGGCTATAACAGCAGCATCAGAATATTTGGGCGGAAAATATTTGTCCGGCTGCACCTTATATGTAACCATTGAGCCCTGTGTCATGTGTGCCGGGGCATTATACTGGTCACAAATCGACAAAATCGTTTTCGCAGCGAGGGATGAAAAACGTGGAGCCGGGCGCTATCAAAATGAGCTATATCATCCTAAAACACTGGTCACCAATGGAATTATGGAAAAAGAATGTTCGGAGTTGATGTTGGAATTTTTTAAAAAGAAGCGCAAATAAGCGGAATTACCCCTTCACCTCTTCCCTGCCGTCGGAATGCCGAGCAAATCTGCCCTTGTTACGGTCGTGTACCTGACCGATCTTCGGCCACGGCCACCCTCCGAATTGTGTGCGCTGATAATCCGTAAAGGCTTCGTAGATCTCATCCTTTGTGTTCATCACAAAGGGACCGTGCTGAACTACAGGTTCTTGAATAGGTTTTCCCTGCAGTACCAGGATCTTAGCGATCTCCCCGGAATTTTGTAGCGTGAGTTCCTCAGAAGCATTGACGATAACCGCATGGTAATTTGCGATAGTTGTTCCTTCTATCTCAAGTCCGTTTCCAAAGTAATAATAGATAGTTCGGTTAACACCTTTTCCTGCTGCGGGAAGCACAAACGTTGCGTTCTCCTCCAACTGGATGTTCCACACAGCGACTTCATTTGACACTTTGGATGCCCATGAATCAGGAGGAGGAGCGGCTGCATTCAACTCCTGAAACGAACCCACGAGTACTTCCAAATGGGAGGAGTTTCCCGCATAGTCTGTGTATGTTTTTTTAGGTACATCTTCACTCCAAAGCATTTTGAAATGGGGCTCTACCATTTTGCTTTTCGATGGCAGATTCAACCATATCTGAAACAATTCAAGGGGATTATCGCTATCAGTATTTAGACAAGGGAACATTTCGGAGTGTTGAACTCCTTTTCCGGCGGTCATCCATTGCACATCGCCATTTCCATATCGACCGCAGGCACCAGTTGAATCGGCATGATCAACCAACCCCTTACGCACCACTGTTATAGTCTCAAATCCACGGTGCGGGTGCCCCGGAAAACCAGGCACTTCGGTTCCATGATACATGCGGAATCCGTCTTTCACAATGAAATCTTGTCCAAGATACCTGCCGGAAAGCGAAATATCAGGTCCCATATACTCATTGCCTTTCGGATAATGATCTTCGTGATGTACACAAAACAAAAAGGGATCCTGAGTTTCCCACTGAAACCCTAAAGGCTTGATCTGAAGTATTTTTGCAGTCATTTTTTCTTCTTTTTCGTTAGAATTCCAGCTCATCAACGGTATTGAAAATAGACCAAAACCAATCTTTTTAAGAAATGTTCTTCTACGTGACACAAACTTTACATTTACTTGTCAAAAGTAAGTAACCTCAAGCAAATTGGCCATTGACTCAGGTTAAGAATAGATTCGGAAAACCATCACAATCCCAGAGTCATGTTGCCTAAAACAAAGTATCCATTCAGAATTTCTTTTCACCCTTTCATCATAATAGTGAAATGACTGTTGCTGCCAGAAAAAAGGGAGAAAGACGCTTTCCCCCTTTTAAATACATCAAGTGAGCGTTTACAATCTAAAAGATACACCAACGGAAGCGTTAATTAACTTGCCCGATCCCTCGTATAAAGCTTTATTGATTCCCCGATCAACATAGTTACTCTGATTTGCAAGTAAAACCAAAGAAAGGTCTGCGTTAATAGAGAATTGTTCAGAAAGATGGTATTGAGGATTTAGACCAAAAATGAAACCTAGCATATCATCATTTCCTTTAAAAACAGCATCATCAAACTTTCCGCCATTGTCAATGTAAGCATCCTTAAAACTAGGATTGGAGATTGTGTAAAACCCCAAACCACCATGAAATTTCATTCTAAATATATCAGTGCTAAAATTGGCAAGATCACTTACATTAACGACTCCTTGAATGGATGCTCGGATGCCAAGGGTTTTATCGGCTAAACCATTAAGGATGCTCACTGATTTATAGGTGTCGAATCCTAAATCTCCTTTTACTGCATAAATGTCATTTAACTCATAAGCTACTCCACCGTCAATGTGAAAACCCGAACCCAAAGTAGAAGATTTAGAAACTGCCCCGCCTACACGAGTTCCCAGATTAAGATCGAAATACAATTTTTCTTTAATAGATTGGCCAAAAGAAATCCAGCTCAAGGAAACAAAAAGAACAACTGCTAATTTTTTCATGGTGTAAAAGTTATTTATTTGAGACTAAAGTTATTTCATTTTTTTACATCAATGTCAGATAAGAATAGAATCTAATCATTTTACTTTCCAAAAGAATTTGTTTAACTGAGTATGTTTTCCTGATTCAAATGTGTGCCCCTTTACATTCCATTTTATGACAAAACCCACTTTAACAAAAAGTTTATTCGAACACCTATTCAAATTGAGTAAAAAATTGCAAAATCGTTTTAATTGAGACAACTTTGTCTTTATGTTCAGCACACGAATGACACATATTGTTTCACGAGATTATGGAAAGCGTAACAGAAGGTTTACTCTCCTCATCTCAGAAAGCAGGATCCAGCCACAAACCAAGCGATTAGTTGAGCCTTATAAATATTACAGCGCCAGCAAATTTGTCCCTCCAGGAAATTGGGTGATATCTGTAAAACAGATTCCAAAACCCTTGAAACATTATGGAAATGTCTGTTAGAACATTTTTCATCTGTGCAACCTTATGGCTCATCAGTAGCTGCGCTCAAGTGGGTTATCTCACTGGAGGAGATAAAGACGAGATCGCTCCTGAACCCATCAAAAGTTTGCCCGTAAACAAAAGCACCTCCTTCAACGGTAGAGAAATAAAATTGTATTTTGATGAATTTATTCAATTACAAGACCCACAGCATAACATTATTATGGTGCCGAACGATGCCAAACTCAATGCTATGCTGAAAAATAAAACATTGACGATCCATTGGGAAGAAACTCTTCAACCGAACACAACCTACGTCATATACTCAAACAAGGCTGTAACCGATGCCTCCGAAGGAAATGGAACACTTTTCAACTATGTGTTCTCTACCGGAACCCAATTAGACACCATAACACGCACTTTTAGAATTAGTAATGCCATTACAAATTCAGTTGCTTCCAAAACAACCGTAGGACTATTCACACGGAAAGACACTATAAAACCGCTTTATTTTAGCAATTCTAAGAACTCAGGAATCGCCGAATTGCGCTACCTCAAGGAGGGATATTACAACGTTCGTGCATTTCAAGATGAAAATAATGATCTAATTATCGGTTCCTCAGAAGTTTGTGGCTTTATCACTGATTCGGTATATGTTTCACCCACTTACACTGACACATTGGAGATTCAACTTTTTAAGCCCCTAACAAATCGTTTTATTGATCGCTTCGAATATAAAGCGCCTGGTCTATTCGAAATAGAACTAGTTCAGCCCTTACCTAGCCCCCTGTTTCTAATGAACGATAAACCAATGTATCCTGAGCATATCAGAAGAGTTACAGATAAGATCTATCGCCTACTGCCAGTTGATAGCATTCATGAAATCACCAAACTAAACTTAATTGCCGACGCATTAAAGGATTCTACTACACTGAAAACATCTTTAAAAGAGCGGAACACACCTCTAACTATACGAATTTCCGGGAAAGCATTTCCTCTGGAAAAGTCGGTCATATTTGAGTTAAATTCAGAAATACGTAAGACCGACACCTCAAAAATTCAAATTTGCTCGTCTGAAGACAGTACAAAAACGATTCCCTACAGCGTTGAATTCAAGAAAGATCAACTGTACATTAAACCTACTATTTCAAATGGCGGGCTCTTCAGGATTCACTTTTCCGAGGGAGCCATCAATTCATCCTCGAAGAACTGCTTTCACACCTTTGAACTGAAAGCAAAAAAAGAACTTGGAACATTTCAACTTCAGCCCGAAGGCTTTAATTGCCCTTTAATCATTGAATTATTAAAGGATAATACGCTAGTTGATCAGCGCATACTATCTGCCGAGCAAAACTTGATTTTTGAAGATCTTATTCCGGATGAATACACTTACAGGATTATTGAAGACCTAAATGGAAATGGCGTTTGGGACACCGGTAATCTTCATCATAAATTGCAACCAGAAAAGATCCGAATATTTTATGTCCCCGTGCGTATTCGTCCTAACTGGGAAGTAAAACAAACTATTAAAGCACATCCATAACATGAGCTCAAGTGAGTTTCATAGAACCACGATGCTTTTAACTCTGTCTAAATCCCAAAGCATTGATCTTTGTTATATTCATAGGGAAAGAAATAATTAATAGACAAACTGAAAAATGGAGGTAGTGCCAAGAAGTAATGATAGGTAAACCCAGTCAGGAAAAATAACGAAACTCGTAAGTCCGGCCATAAACCCAACACAAGTTAGCAAAAGCAGTAAACGTTTAAGATGATCACGCCAAAGGAACACAACAGATTGAGTCTCATTCTTCCTAGCATTTAAAAAATCCCATTTATACCTTTGGAAACCTACAAAAAACACCAGAGGTAATAGAATATATCCTTGTTGTATTCCCAAATCCTTGTATTTCCAGAATGTTATAATTTCCTGTTTTAAATTCAATTCAGGGTGAACATTTAACATAAAAATACGAATCAATAGCAACGTAGATACGAGAAGCACTTGTCCAATCAAAATATACATAATGGCCTGATAGACATTTCCGCCTTGCTTCAACAGAATCGCTCTCGTTTTGATATACATAAATAGTTCTGAAACCATCAGATCTATTAAATAGTACAAAAGAATAAAAAACAAACCCCAGCCCCATAAAAAATAACCTAGGATAGGAATTAAAGCATCCGAAACGACCTGTATCCATTTCATACTAGTGCGCACGTCTAAGTAGATTTGCTCTTTCTCGCGAAAGTTGGAATTCGGGATTATATTTTAAGGCTTTAGAATACGATTGAAGTGCGCGAGTTACATCGCCTTGTTCTTCATAGCAGGTGCCTAGATTGTGCCAGGCTTCAACAAAACGCTGTTGTGATTGAAGCGCCGATTTGTAGTAATAGATCGCACTATCTATTTGGTGATAGCTGTATTGTTTTATTAATCCAATCTGGTTCAAGGCTTGAAAATAGGCTGTATCCAACCGAATCATTTTTTGATACAATACCAGGGCTTTTGCAGGCTTATTAAACAATTGGTATGCATAGGCTAATGAAAACAACACATCCGAATCATTCGGCTTTAAACTCACGGCTGTTCTATAATATTCGAGGCAAATAGAATCATTATCTTCCTGATATAGAGCACCGAGCATGAGATAAGCCTCGAAAAATTTTGGGTCCTGTTGGACGGCTGTTTCATAGGAAGATTTAGCCAGTTTGCGCTGTCCCAAGAACAAATAATTGGACCCCTTAAGAACGTATGCATCTCTGTAGCGCTTATCAACACGAAGCGCTTCATTGATATAATTAAACGCGGTTTCGAAATCCATCTGCTGGCTAAATGTAGAGGCCAAAGAGACTAATGTCTTGGGGGATTTAGGCCTATTTTTTAATATTATTTTATAATGTCTTTGCGCTGCGGAAACATCAGATGTTAAGCTACGATCGGGCTTGTTATTTAGCACATCAGCAAATAATTCTCGTGCATCAAGGTTTGCACTATCCAGCCTAAAAGCGCGTGCGGCATCAGCCTGAGCCTCTTCAAATTTATATTCCTTCATCTCTTTTGCACCTCGTTTCAACAACAAATCAACCCTATTCGGATAGCGCTTTATTAAACTGTCGAGGTCAGCATTTTTAGGTTGAACATTTTGAATGTTCCCTGAGCAAGAAGCAATTACAGTATAGATTACGAGAACGAAGTATATAGAACTGTCTTTTTTCACAGAAACAAAAATACTGGAAATGGGCAAAACATTGCCTTCATTCAATAAATAGAAGGTACACCTCGATCAATGCGCTATTCTTTTTAATTTTGTATTCATGAGGAAGTTGTTGATTTTATTGTTCATTATTCTGTCTTTGTTGCTATTCTTTCCGCCGCATTTTCTTGCGCAAGGGTGCTCACAATGTCGACTTTTAAGCGAGCAGGGGAGTGAAATAGATGAAAACTCTTTTGGTAGCAACATAAATACAGGTATACTTTATTTAATGGCAATTCCATACCTTCTGCTGATCCTTTTGTTTCGAAAAAAAATTTTCGGCCTGATCGGAAATTTGAAGCGGAAACAGAATTAAGATCTGGGGCCTATTTTTGGTTGATTTTACTTGACGCTCTAACCCCAAAAGCGCATTTATAAGGGTGATGTTAGACTCCGTTTTCGTCCTCACATTCCTTATCCGGGCGCATTTACCTTTTCAACAATAAGACTTATGTCCATTACCTCATCTATGAGGCTTTCCGTAATTCCTTGTTCCAATGTAAACAAGTATTTACCTGTTCTGGGCATTTTCTTATTTCTGAAATAAATCGTGTTTTCTACGATTGTTCCTGTTTTTTTACCAATCCAAGTGCCATCAGGGTTAGTTATCTTAATCTCAAAAGGCTCCCTCACCTTCTGACCATCAGGCGTTGAAGTGTTGAGGTATATCCAAAGGTTACTGTATTTGTACTCTGTTGTCGTGCGTAAAGTAAAAATGAAATTGTATGCGTTGCTCGTATCTTGTATGTCAACATTAAACGTGGGCTTCACATTTTGCATCCATTTATTTTGCTCAAAAGCATAAGATTTTTCAAATACTGATGATGATGAACACCCGGTCAATAAATAGACAATAGCAATATAAACACTAACTATTCTTATCTTCATTACCATTGTTTTTTCCGGAAGTGCCGCGGCGCTTATGTCTTCTATTTCCTGCATTCCTAGACCCCTTAAATTGTGCGTTATTCGGACCATCATTTTGAGTTGTCGCTTTCACTTGCTTTTCAGGAAGCTGATTTTCTGGAGATCTTTTCAAACCATTCTTTTTCTTCTTGGTCTTAAACACATGTTCGAATCTATTCAAACTGTCTTGTCCTACTACATTCGTATAGTCAGGGTCTTTCACGATTTTTTCATTTACTAGATCGAGGAGTTCACTCGGTTTCTTGCCTTCCTTGTTCAAAGCAATAATTTCTTTGACACGATCAGGATCCAAAGCAATAAGTCCGGTACCCATCGCAGCCTCTCCTTCGTAAGCATACCACATTTGACGTTTGAACACATCTGTTTTAATATGTACCGCCGACCCTTTCTCCGTGTAAATTCGGATGTCTGATTTGGGAAATGATTTGATCGCGTCCAGATACATGTCGAGTTCATAATTAAGGCAACACTTCAATTTGCCACACTGTCCTGCTAATTTCTGAGGATTCAATGACAATTGTTGATAGCGCGCAGCTGAGGTTGAGACAGATCTGAAATCAGTCAACCATGTTGAACAACACAATTCTCGACCGCATGAACCAATTCCACCCAAACGAGAAGATTCCTGCCGTGCCCCTATTTGACGCATCTCCACACGAATTTTGAACTGATCTGCCATGTCCTTAATAAGTTGGCGAAAATCTACACGCCCCTCTGCAGTATAATAAAAGGTTGCTTTAGAAAGATCGGCTTGATATTCTACATCTGAAATTTTCATTTCCAAGTTCAGATTTACTGCCAGTGTGCGTGATTTGTACATGAGCTCTTTTTCAAGAGAACGTGCTTTGACCCATTTGTCAATTTCTTCCTGAGTTGCAATATGCAATATCTTTTTTGCCTCCAAAGGCTTAAGTCCAGGAGCCTTTTTTCTGACCTGAATTCTGGCTAATTCTCCAACTACCGATACTATGCCCACATCATACCCGGGACTTGCCTCCACCGCAACTACATCTCCTGCAAAAAGAGAAGTTCCTTTTAAACTTCGGTAGAAGTTCTTTCGGCTATTCTTGAACCGCACTTCTACTATTTCATATGGCGCCTGATTTCCCGGCAACGCAAGATTTGCCAACCAATCAAACACCTCGAGTTTATTACATCCGCCAGAACTACAGGTTCCGTTATTTTTGCAGCCTTTCGGTGTGCCACCGCCACTGCTGCAAGACGTACATCCCATAGTTTATCAATTTTGGACAAAAATACATATTCTGCAACATTGTTTTCAACTTTTCTATCGTTGAATATCCGCTTATGCAGGTATATAATTTGATTGGCTAGGAATGATGTATGAAGCGCATCACCTTGAAGCATGTATTGGTAAACAATATTTTAGCGTTAGCGTTTCGTTCGATATGATAATACGCATCATTAAATGTTTTAATTAAGTCAGAAATATTGTTGCCTGTGATGTATTTTGAAAAATTGGACAAAAATGCCTCCTCTTCGAAAGAAACACGGGTAAGTTGATTTTCGGTATAATTCTTCAATATACTTTGACGAAACATATGGAGCGTGTATTCCAAAAACGTTTTTTGTTGTTCACGGCTACAGGAGGCCAAGTTTTCCGCCCAATTCAACATCTGTATAACGTCTTTCTTGTAACACACACGCATCAATTGTATAAACTGATTTACTAACTCGGACTGAAAACCCTGCAGATCAATAAGGTCATTTGCAACCATCAAATCGCCTTCGGCTCTTGTCACCAATGTTTCCAAATCTTCCTTGTTAACTCCTTGATTACGAATAAATTCTCTCACATCATCTGAATCTATGCGCGGAATTCGCATGGTTTGAGTTCTAGACACAATAGTAGGTAGCAGTTTTTCAAGATGCTCTGAAAGAAGAATAAAAATGGTGTTCTTTGTTGGCTCTTCCAGTATCTTTAACAACTTGTTAGAACAGGAGGAATTCATTTCCTCGGCCATCCAGATTATCATGACCTTATACCCTCCCTCAAAGGCTTTCAAGCTCAATTTTTTAAGTATCTCTTGACTTTCATCAGTAGAAATAATTGGCTTTCGTTCTTTCTCATCCATTCGACGCACCCACTGATTTAGTGAAAAATAGCAGGTTTCAGATAATTGTTCTCTCCATTCCTTGAGAAGCGGGGTAGATGTTTTTTGTATAGATTGAACCACAGGAAAAGAAAAATGAAGGTCCGGATGTTGCAGGTTTCTTACCTTTTGGCAAGAAGAGCAAACACCACAACTGTCCATTGGTGAACGATCTTGACAAAACAAATACTGCGTAAAGGCCATAGCTAACGGAAGCCCGCCATAACCCGTTTTACCCAGAAACAATTTAGCATGACTAACGGTATCATTCAACACTTCCCTGCGGAGGGCAGACTTTTGCTCCTCAAGTCCCAACACGTCACTAAATAACATAGATTAAAATTAACTCATTTAAGGGTTGGTTTTTCTTAGATTCTGTTCAAAAATTAGAGAAAGCAAAACAAATTCCCCAGGCGGTTTACTTATCGCTTACGGGTCTCCAGAAACATCTTCCAGTGTTCAGCTTGATGGGTAGTCATTACTCTTGGAAACTTGTTCTGTGAACCCGCCTTACCATTCGCGTCCATAAAATCATAAAATGTTTGAACCGGCAATATTTTTCCGGTCGGTTTCTTTAACATATATTTTCGAACAGCTGCATAATCGTCATTAATCCTTGAGAGTTCACCATCTACCGCCCTTAAAAAATTATTCGGCTCCAAGAGGTCAGATGAACCCAAATACCATTCATGAACCAGGCTTTTATGATCTGCCACAATACAAAATTCAGATATTGTACATCCCAACTTTCCAGAGGCTATATCTATCGCAGTATTAATGTTATCCAATGAAAGGTGTTCGCCTGCTAAACTCAAAAACTGCTTTATACGACCTGTAATCTTTATTTCCCTTTGATAAACGTTTGTAAAACGAACTAGATCCCCAATCATATAGCGCCAAAGACCGGCATTCGTGCTAATTACTAAGGCATAATCAATTCCTTCTATGACTTCACTTATCGTGTATGCGGTATGCTTATCCTTTAAATTTCCTTCATCGTCAAAATGATCACTGTTAAAAGGAACAAATTCATAAAAAATTCCGGTGTTAAGTAATAAACTCATCCCCTCGTCGTGAATAGATTGCTGATAAGCAAAATAGCCTTCACTTGCTAAATACGTGTCTAAGAGGTGAATTGGTTTCCCCAGCACTTTTTCAAGTCGGGGTATGTAGGGATTCATAAACACTCCGCCGTGCACATAAACGGATAAATTCGGCCAGACTTGATGTATATGTTCAACTTTATAGTGTTCAACGATTTTTTCCATAAGCATAATGCACCAACTTGGAACCCCCATCAGAATGCCAATATTCCAATCAGGAGCTTTTTCTACCATTTTTTGTAACTTAGTATTCCAGTCCTTTATTCCGGCGATGCGGTTCCCGGGTTTTGCGAAAGGAGTTACCACAAAAGATGTATATTTTTTTAAAATTCCACTCAGATCGCCTTCGATGTGGGTTTTCTTTTGAGTCAACTTTGTGCACCCTCCTACGGCAAGCATGCTTGAGGCAAAAAAAGTTTCAGGAAGATTTAATTCATGCAAAATTGATATTTGTCTCAATCCTGTTTTTTGAAAAGAGCGAATCACCTCGTCGGTTACCGGGATTCGTTTGCTGGCAGACCCAGTGGTTCCCGAGGACAAAGCAAAATGTTTAATTCTACCGGGCCAGGTATGGTCTTTTTCACCAGCAACAGTCAATTGAAGCCATTCATGATAAAAAGATTCATAATCTGTAATGGCAACAAATTGCTGATAAGCGCCCACTTGGTCTTCTGAGGTTCGAATAACAGAAAAAGAATTTACCTGACCAAAAGATGTCCACTCCGCCTTTTCGATCAGTTGTTGAAGAGTGTTCAATTGATTAACATACTCCTTTCCTTTATTATAATTGCGCTTATAAGCAAGGGCCGTTGTCTTTTTTATCAATTTTCCAATAATAGGCATAGCTATATTTAAATGCGTCAAATTTACAATTATGTTGTTGAGGCCACAATGAATCCCTTATATTATGAAAAAGAATCGTTGTTTAAGACACAAAAAATGTTTATTGTTACATTTGTAATCTGAAAACCAGAAACAAATTCCTTTATGGATAGAAAAAATTTCATCGTTCCTCATGATTTTACTGAGGTTGCAGACAATGCTCTTCGTCATGCAATAGCGACTGCCAAGCCTCTTGGCGCTCAAATATATGTTTTACATGTAGTTAACAAAGAAAAAGAGCTTAGAGAGGCTGAAAAAATGCTTGATAAAATCATTGCCGTTCATAGTAAAGAAAACGTAGAGCTAATTCCATCTGTTCGGTTGGGAAGCATTTTTGAGGACATTGGAGAATTCGCTGCTGAGCATCATGCCGAGCTAATTTTTATGGGAACACATGGGGCTCATGGCTGGCAACACATAACGGGAAGTCATGCATTGAAAGTGATAACCAACTCCTCTGTTCCCTTCATCATTGTTCAGGAAAAAGGCATCAAAGAAACCGGATATGATGACATTGTCGTTCCTATGGATTTAAATAAAGAAACGAAACAAAAATTAGCTATTGTTGCTAATCTTGCCACTTACTTCAAGTCAAGAGTACACGTCATAACACCCGATGAAACCGATGAGTTCTTACGCCATCAGGTTAAGGCAAATATTCGTTTCGCTAATAAATTTTTCTCAGAGCGAGGAATAGAAATTACGACTAAACTAGCTCCTTCATCCGGATTTGACAAAGAGATAGTAAAACACGCTGTAAACATTGATGCTGACTTAATCGCAATCATGAATCTTAATAAAGGCAGTTTTCTTGGGTCGATTGGCTCAAATTATGAGCAGTATATCATAACAAATGATGCTAAGATTCCTGCTCTGGTTGTCAATCCCATTGACACTCCTTATGGGCAGAGTGTTCTTTTCAGTTAACATTTTACTTCAACTACAATTAAATTTGACTGGTTTTTCGTCGAGCCACAACTAATTTTAGTCTACATATTTGTTCTGTTGAAAGCGCGCTTTAATCTCTTCTAGATTTTTGTTTTTCTTTTCTTGTCGCGTTTTCTTTGCCGTTTCCGTGAAGTATTTATGTTGCTCTAGAAACATAATCTGAATCTCATCCCATTTTCGATCACTTGAAATCTTTCCATGCTCACGAAGTTCTCTTCTCAATTTGTCTGCAATATCATGGAAATCATCTCTTCCTAAATAATCCAAATCAGCATCACACATAATTTCTTCTAGTCTGTTTTTTGGATTATGGGGAATTTGAGTAACATAGATGAGTTCTTTAATTGTTTGAATGTGCTGGTCAGTATAACCGTATTTGGGAAGAATATCTTCCGCTAAACGAGCTCCAATAGGCTCATTGTTATCGTATTCCTCAACAAAGCCGGCATCATGGTATGTTGCGGCCGATTTTAACAAAAATAAACCCTCATCCGTTACACCTTCCATGAGCGCTAGTCTTTCGACAGCTTTAACAACATCTTTCGTATGACTAATGCTGTGATAATGTAGCTTATCCGACAAACCCTTTTCTAACACACGAATGATATAACGTTCCGCTTTGTAATAATTAATCGAACTGTAATGGTGCAAGTTAACAATCTGTTGAAAGCGCTCATTCGGGAAAACTCCCTCGCCTCCTTGAGATAGTTCGGGTTTAATCCGCTCTACAGTGTACATGTCTATCAAGCCACGACTCTTGGATTGTACTTTTCCTCGAAAAACACACTCAAAATAAGGCTCAATGTGGTTAAACGTTGCCCCAGTAATGGTAACTTTTCCTGGTTCTCCGAGCATTTCCATTCGTTGAGCCTGATTGACCGTAGCCCCCCAAATGTCATAGGCCAGCTTCTGACTTCCTATCACACCCGCAGTAACTTCCCCAGTATTGATTCCTAAGCGCAAATCCCAATAATCTGTCTGATTAATAATTGCTTCATTTTTTAGTTTACGCATGTATTCTTGAATCTGAAGCGCCGCCAGACATGTATCGATAGGATTAGTATTATTTCTAACCGGCACACCACCGGCACACATATAGGCATCACCTATAGTTTTTATTTTCTCTAGATTATTAGCAACTATTATCTCATCAAATTTTCGGAAATAGACATCCAACTTGTTCACCAACTCTGTTGGATCCATACGCTCAGCGATTTTTGTAAAACCCACAAAATCTGTAAATAATACAGAAACAACTTTGTATGCCCGCGCACTTGCTTTTCCTTTGTTTTTTAATTCTTCTACTGTTTCTGCCGGGATGATATTCCTTAGTAATTTTTCTGTTTTATCTTTTTCAATTTGTAGGAGGCGCTGCTGTTCTTCAACTTTCGATTTTTCATCCTCTAATTGTTTCTTTTGACTTTCAATCTTTTCATTCTGAGCCCGAATCTCTCTTGTTCTTCTGGCAATCTTCATTTCAAGGCGTACCTGTTCCCTCCGTTCATATTCGATTCTTTTACGAATAATCCAAATAACTAAGACTGATCCAAAAACAACCCCCAACGTTATAAACCACCAGCTTGCCCAATAAGGTGGTTTGATATAAATAGTCAGTTTTGCAGGTATACCCCAAGAACCTTCTGCCATTCGTCCATAGATATACAAAACATAATTTCCTGGAGAAAGTGAATTAAAGTGTATTTCATTCATGGAACCCAAAAAGAGTTCTCCTTCATCTGAGCCTTCCAAAATATATTTATAATTAATCTGGTCAGGGTTACTTAAATCAGAAGGTTGGAAACGCACAGTAAAACTTCGCTGTTTATATCCCAATTCAATTTCATCTGTGAGTGAAATAGGCCGAGAAAGGGGTGATCCCTTTTCATTTGGCTTAAGCCAAAATTTATCAAGTTTAAATTTAGTAATAACAACGTCTATTTGTCTGTCATTATCTGCTAATTGTCTTGGATCAAAATAATTATATCCGTAAATACCGCCAAAATAGAGTTCGCCGGTTTTAGAGACAAGATGAGCGCCAAGGTTAAATTCATTACTCATTAATCCATCCTTCTCCGTAAAATTGAAAAAGCTTTTTGTTACCGGGTCAAAACGTGATAACCCTTTATTAGTACTCATCCACAGTTTTCCATCTTTGCCAGGTAAAACGCAATAAATAACATTGTTGGGCAAGCCCTCTGCTTTATTATACATTTTAACTCTTTTATCCTTGAGGTTGTAATAAATAAGCCCCGATCCAAAAGAGCCCATCCAAAATTCATGGGGACTAATTTGACATATGCTACTAACATAATCCTTAGAATTTTTGAGCAAAACAGAGTTGTAAGCATATGGAATTATTTTCTTTTCATTTTTCGCTACCGAAAGCAGACTTAATTCTCCTGAGCTTGTAGCAAACCAAACTTTATTTTGTTTATCCTTGAAAATAAAACGACACGCGCCTGAAGTAATTGACTGACCAGGAGTTTTCGAACTGTGTTCAAATACTTGTGTTTTCTTCGTTTTAAAGTTAACGTATAAAGCTCCTGCTTTGGTTCCAAGGAAATACTCATCTTCCTTCCATCGAAAAATGCAGTAAATTCTTTTTTGTTTAATAATTGCAACATCTTTTAAAAAGGGGATTTGTGCGAACTTATAACGATTTGGTCCTTGTATTTTTAATTCAAAAAATCCATCCGAACATCCAACATAGAGGTGATTTTCATTTAAAACCTCGATAGCATGTACCGCTTTTTCCAGAATCTCCGACGATTTTTCATTTGTTTTTTCTCTGTAATACTGTTCAAACTTTCCATTGCTTCTGTCGAAGCACGAAATCCCTTCGTCGGTTCCAATAAAAACATATTTTGCACTTTTATCCTCTGAGAAACTCCAAACATTTGGAGAAGGTATACCTTGCTCAAGATTTGCGCTAGGACCAATTCCAAGAATTCCCTGATTTGTTGGGTTAAAACTTGAAAGACCCCTTTTGGTTCCTATCCAAAAAGTTCCTTTGGCATCCCGAAACAATGTGTTTATATCATTAAATAACAGGGCGTGCTTTTGAAATAAATCCTGTACACTGTTATAAATGCTCCCATCGGGATTTATTGTAATTAAACCTATGTTGGTGGTTCCAATAAACCAATAATTACTGCTTGTTTTATAAATATCTGAAACACTTATGGCTCCAAATCGTTTGTTGATGGCAGGAAAGGCCGGTCTGCAATTATCAGTACTAAGGGAACATTGAAATATTCCCTGATTTGTTCCTATTAGGATATAATTGTCATCGTATTGTACTATTCGTCGAACATTTATATCACCTATTGATTGTGTTGGTATGGATATAATTTTTGCTTCATCTCTACTTGAATTAATTTTATACAATCCTTTATCTTCCGTATTCACAAAAACAGTATTATCTTTCGCGGCATAAACCAATATTATTTTCTTTGATGGAATCAATGAATAATAAGAAGTAAATTTTTTTGTTTCAGGATCAAATGACAGTACTCCTCTCCCGGATGTGGCTAACCAAATCAAGCCCTCTTGATCAAGAGATATACTTTCAATTTGTAAGGCTATTTTGCCTGTAGGAGAATATGTTTTAAATTGTTCCTTTCTGGGATCAAAAACTGTTAGTCCATTTGTAGTTCCAAACCACAGCTTTCCATCGGGAGTTTTGAGCGACGATTTTATATATTCACTTTCAAGTCCGGGTGTATCATCCGAACTGAACACTTCAAATAGTCTTCCATCAAATCTATTTAATCCGTCCTGAGTTCCAATCCATAAAGCATTATTATCATCCTGAACAATGCAAGAAACGGAACTCTGTGAAAGACCGTCATTAATTGTGTAATTTCTAAAACGATAAACAGACTGAGATCTACTGAACAGCGCAAAGCATACGAAAAATATACAGAAAACTCCTCTCATGGATTTTGCTCTGCACCTTCTGCAGCTGTTGCCGCACGTTCTAAATCCCTATCAAACATATACATACCACCTTTGTCTCCTCCTATTAATCTAAGTTTATCTAAAATAGATCTCGCTAATGCCTCCTCTTCAAGTTGTTCGGAGACATACCACTGGACAAAATTGTGCGTAGAATAGTCCTTTTCCTGTAAACAAATATCTACAAGTTGATTAATACTTTCAGTAACAACTATTTCGTGCTCTAGCAACAACTCAAAAACCTTATTAAGGTCATCAAAGTCTTTTGGAGGTTGTTCTATTGACGGAATTTCTGCTTTGCCACCACGTTCATTGATGAATTTAATTAATTTGAGCATATGAAAACGTTCTTCATCTGAATGTACATACATAAATTTTGCTGTTCCGTTCAAACCATTGTTTTCTGCCCAGGAAGCCATAGCCAAATAGTATTGAGAAGACGACGCTTCTTTTCTAATTTGTTCGTTCAATGCATATTCTACTCTTTTATTCATAAGATACTCTGGTTTTATAGAATTGAAAAAAGAAATCCATCAAATTAATTACGTTGATAAAGTCTTAAAATTAATTCATTAAAACTTAATTTAGTAGAATGTCAAAAAAAAAGAAAAACAACGAGTCTGGAAAAATGAAATCCAGTCTTATCCACGTTATACGAAAAGTATTTGAAACAAATCCTTCAAGCAAATTATCCCATAAACAAGTGTGTACACTTGTTAACCTACGTGAAAATGCGCTACGAAAATTAGCCTACGATATATTACAAGAACTTAGTGAAAAAGGCGAACTTGAACGGCATTCTCATGGTATATTTTCCTTAGCAAGTAGAGAAACAGGAATTATTGGTATTATAGAATTAACAGCAAGAGGATCTGGTTTTTTAGTCCCTGAAGATGGTTCAGAAGATATATTTATTGCTCCCCAAAACATAGGTCAAGCCTTACACGGTGATCGCGTTCGTGCCCGCATTATTAAAAGGGGAAAGAATCGTTCTGAGGGAGAAATCACAGCTATTTTAGATAGAGATAAAACACAGTTTGTCGGAACAATTGAAATGCATGAAAAATTCGCCTTTCTCGTTCCTGATAATGTAAGAACAGGTACAGATATCTATATTTCTAAAGAAAAACTTAATGGTGCAATTCATGGGGATAAGGTACTTGTTCGAATTACCGTTTGGCCTAAATCTTCTGCGAGTCCTTATGGAGAAATAATTGAGGTACTTGGCAGACCCGGTTCCAATGATACAGAAATGATAAGTATTTTATGTAATCATGGAATAGATTTCAAGTTTCCGCAATCCGTTCTGGGTGAAGCTGAAAAGGTAAGTATGGCGCTCGATGAAGAAGAAATAAAAACAAGAAAAGATTTTAGAAATATCACCACGTTTACTATCGATCCTATTGATGCCAAAGATTTTGATGATGCGCTTTCAGTTCAAAAATTGGAAAATGGAAATTATGAGATTGGTGTTCATATAGCAGATGTAAGTCATTATGTTACGCCTGGAAGTGAAATGGACAAAGAAGCTTTAAATCGTTCCAATTCCGTATATTTAGTTGACAGAGTAGTCCCCATGCTGCCTGAACAACTATCTAATCTAGCCTGTTCACTGCGTCCAAAAGAAGATAAATACAGCTTTTCCGCTGTATTTGAAATGGATAAAAAAGGTAAAATCCTGCATGAATGGTTTGGAAGAACAGTGATTCATTCCGATCGAAGATTTACCTATGAAGAAGCTCAAGAAATAATTGAAGGAAAGGAGGATGATTTCCAAACTGAAATACTATTACTTGATGAAATCGCTAAATCATTAAGAAAAGAACGTTTAAAAAAAGGTGCATTAAATATAGAATCCGAAGAAATACGCTTTAAACTTGATGAAAAAGGACATCCAATTCAAGTAATGATAAAAACATCTAAAGATGCCCACAAGCTGATTGAAGAATTTATGTTGTTAGCCAATAAACGCATTGCGATGTTTGTAGGAAAAACTGAAAAAAACATTGCGCCACCACCTTTCATTTATCGTATTCACGATAAACCCGATATGGGTAAAATAGCCTTATTTAATTTATTTATTGGGAAATTCGGTTACGAGCTACATTTTTCGAATCCTTATCAAATCTCTCAAAATATAAATAGGCTCTTAGAAGACATTCACGAAAAAAATGAATACGCATTAATCCAAACAATGGCTATACGATCCATGGCAAAAGCCACTTATGATACAAATAACATTGGTCATTATGGCTTAGCTTTCGAATATTACACTCATTTTACCTCTCCTATCCGAAGATATGCTGATTTAGTGGTGCATCGTATCCTTTACAAAAAACTGAAACTTGAAAAACAACACTATGATAACGAACTAAATGATATATGTAAACGTGTTTCCAGAATGGAACGTAAAGCAATCGAAGCAGAGAGAGAATCAACAAAATATTTCCAAACGCTATTCGTTCAGGATCATATTGGAGAAACATTTCAAGGAACTATTTCCGGTATAGTAGAGTTCGGTATGTTCGTGAAAATGGATGAAAATCAATGTGAAGGATTGGTTCCCATGTCTGATATTCCTGGAGATAGATTTTATTTTGACTCAGAAAAATACAGTATTATTGGTTCAAAAAGCAAAAAAGAATACAATTTTGGAGATCGCGTCATAGTTCGTATTTACGAAGTTCACCCCCGTAAGCGACAGATTAATTTAGAATTAATAGAAAAACCCACTTAAACTAATCGTATTCTGTTGTTGAGTTCATCTCTGTATGAACCTCCTATAGGAATAACTTTGATATCTTTTTCCATATTCAGATTCGGATATTCGATAGATGCTATTTTATCCATTCTAACTATGAATGAGCGGTGTACTCGAATGAAATCACAAAAGCCAAGCTTTGATTCGATATCTTTCATCGTAGAATGGATGGTATAACTAGAATCCGCAGTATGAATAACAACATAATCCCTTAATGCTTCTACATAGAAAATATCAGTGGTATTTAATCTAATTAGTTTACTATTAAATTTTACAAAAATAAATTCTGATGTTATTTCCTTATTTTCAACCACTGAATAGAGAAAATCCCTCTCCCTTTTAATAAGTTTTTCCTTTGCATGTTTATATAAAGCAACCTCAATCGTAGTTTTGAGATCAACCTCTTTAAAAGGTTTTATAATAAATCCATATGGCTCTGCTATTTTTGCCTTTTCTAATGTGGTTTCATCTGCATATGCCGTATGAAAGATTACCGGAACAGCCAACTTTTCTTTCATTTCGCACGCCGTCTCAATTCCATCTTTTTCACCTTTTAACATAATATCCATCAAAACCATATCCGGTTGATCTATTAATGCCATTTCAATTGCCTTATCACCACTTGAAACAATTCCACTGACGGTATACCCCAATTTAGTTAAACTAAGTTGAATATCCCTTGCAACAATAGATTCATCTTCTACAATTAGAATTTTGGGCTTATACATATCTTTATAAAGTATTTAATACCTCTTCAAATATACCTTTTTTGAATTGAAAAAAAATGAACTATATGTTTAATAGAAACTAATAATATAAAAGAAAAATATTTTTAAATGAATATTTATTATTCTTTATTAAGTATGTCAATTTGTGTAAAGTTTGATGTGTTTAAAGTTGATAATTATGAATAGGTTGTTTTATAAAACTTTTTAAACATTAGAATGGAAATTAACACTTTTATTTACAAGTATTTAAATAATAATTAACATTAATTTGATACTAACCATTGTTTATAACAATTTACTTTCAATAAACCGAAAAAATGTTAATTATCATTTCATAATTGAGGTGAATTTTATGTTCTTTTTATTTGCAAGTGATGAACCTATTTGGCTTATATATTTTTCTCAGTCAAACAATGAAAATATTTTCAATTTTACCAACATCTTTTGCATAAAAAACATCTAATCATGTGGATAGTATAAATATTAAAATATTAAAAAAAAATCACTTAAATATTAAGTTTTTAGGTTTTGTTGAGAATGATTCCTTCTTGTTGATAAACTTTATTTTTGTATAAATTCATGTTATGAGTAATAATGTAATTCCAATAGGATCCGACCATGCCGGGTTTGAATTGAAACAGAATGTGGTGAGTTTTCTTAAGAATAAAGGATTTGATGTAAAGGATTTTGGTTGTTATTCAACAGAAAGTATTGATTATCCGGATTTTGCTCATCCTGTTGCCGAAATGATTGAAAATAATCCAGGAATGAAAGGTGTATTAATATGCGGTTCAGGAAATGGTATTAACATGACAGCAAATAAACATCAGGGAATACGTAGCGCCTTGTGTTGGAATAAAGAAATAGCTGAGTTAGCCAGGCTTCACAACGATGCTAACATCATTGCTCTCCCGGCTCGATTTATTTCCGAAAAGGAAGCATTTGAAATGATAGAAATATTTTTGAATACCTCTTTTGAGGGAGGTAGACATCTGAACAGAATAAATAAAATTATTTGTCGTTAGATCTCTTCAATATTTCTTTAATAGGTTGTGAATATATATTATTTGAATGAGTTTGGGGAGCTTTTCAATATGTGGATTTAAATTATGGCTCATAAGATTCAATGGGTTTTATTATTTCTTTTGTTAAAGATATTTTCTCAACACCTATGAAGAAACAAACAATTCCTAAGGTTAAAAGGAAATGTGAAATGTCATTTTTGTCCAACCAAGGGTGAATGTTTACTTTACCTAAGAAAAAAAATGCACTTGGTATCATTATTAGTACACCAACATAAATATACCTGAAGCCTCTGTTGATTTGTTTTGATAATTTAAACGAGTAATAACCGGCGAACCATGTGACTCCAATAATTGTATTTATCGCAATAGGTAGGAAAGCTAAACTGGTATGTTTGTCGACATGTCCAAAGATAAAAATCGAAAAAAATAGAATAAGGAAAAAAATCAATTTTATTAATGATAGTGTCTTAAGTTGATATTTCAATGTTAAATCATTAAAAGCTTCAGTCATCGCTCTCTCTATCAAATAAATCGAAAAAATACCGGTAATCCAACCACATAATTTTCCGGAAGGACCAAAATATTCATAGAGCGCATGACCGACTCCGCCGGATAAAGCGCTAAATCCATAAACGAAAAAGAAGGAAACCCACCAACTTTTAAAGGAACTATAACTAGAGGCTCGTAGTAATCTTAGCCCACAATAGAAACTTATTATGGACATGAACAAGTCACTTAACATGACATTTGGTTCGGATATATTTAATCCAAACATAGTGATATGAATTTTGTTAAAGTCTTCTCCTACAAGCATTTTGTAAAAAATAACCCCCGTCTATCACCGGGGGTATTTTCGAGGTCTCGAGCGGATTCGAACCGCTGTAGACGGTTTTGCAGACCGGTGCCTAGCCGCTCGGCCACGAGACCTTCTTCTAGAGGCAAATGTAGTAATTTTATAAGAGTTGTCTTTTGGTGTTCAAAAGATTGTTATGTTTAAATGTGTTGTTCGATAGTTATTGCTACGTTTTTGACGTTCCCATTAATAGGCGGGCTAATTTTTGTAACACGAACCTTGGCATAAGTTATATCGGATAATTCCGTTATTAACCTGTTTAAGATCCGCTGACCAACATGTTCGATCAATTTGGAACGGACAGTCATTTCTTCGATAACGATTTTATTCACATCTACATAGTCGATAGTTTGATTTAGGGTATCATGTAAAGCCGCCTGTGAAAAATCTGTGTTTAACATAACATCAACCTCATAGTTTCCTCCTATGCGCTCCTCTTCCGGTAAGCAACCGTGAAATGCATATACTTGTATACCATTTACTTCGATGCTTTGTTTCACGCGTTGTTTTTATTGGTTTGTAAACGTAAGATTCCTTCTTCTATGCGTGACACACATTCTTGTTTACCAAGGAATTGTGCTACTTCAAACATGCTTGGGCCCATTCCTTTTCCGGTTATCAATAAGCGAAATAAAGGTAAAACGGCTCCAATATTTAAAGATTTAGATGAAATAAAGTTTTTAAACGATTCTTCAATTCGTTCTTTCGAAAAATCTGAAATTAAACTTAATTTTTCTTTCCATTCAATCATTATACTTTCGCTTTCCTCTTTCCACTTTTTGGAAACCGTTTCTTCATCGTATGTTAAGGGTTTTTCAAAAAGGTAACCCCCTTCTGTTAGAATATCCTGCAAGAAGGTGGCTCGTTCTTTCATCATGTTACACACATCTTCAAGAACGGAGGTGTCTTCATTCAGTTTAAATTTCTGTTTAAGTTCTCTGGCGAGTTCATTATTCGACTTGGATCGCAAATATTGTTGTTGATACCAACGTGTTTTGTCTGGGTCGAATTTAGCTCCTGCTTTTGAAACACGGTCAAGAGTAAAAGCCTCTGCCAATTCTTCGAGGGAAAAGAGTTCTTGTTGTGTACCCGGATTCCAACCTAAGAATGCTAACATATTAATAAATGCTTCCGGATAATATCCTTTTTCGCGGTAACCTGAATATATTTCTCCTTCGGAAGTTGTCCAGTCTGACGGAAATACCGGGAACCCCAAACGATCTCCATCACGTTTAGAAAGTTTTCCATTCCCATCCGGACGTAGCAATAAGGGTAAGTGGGCAAATTGTGGAATGTCCCAACCAAAAGCTTTGTATAACATTACATGCAAAGGAGCTGACGGCAGCCACTCTTCTCCGCGGATGACATGGCTTATTTCCATTAAATGATCATCTACAATATTTGCCAAATGATAGGTTGGCATACCGTCGCTTTTAAATAAAACTTTGTCGTCGAGATTATTCGTATTAACAACGACCCACCCACGAATAATATCTTCAAATCGAACTTCCTCATTACGGGGCATCTTCATACGAATTACATAGGGAGAACCATTTTGGATTAAAGCATCTACCTGTTCTTGAGGTAAAGTCAACGAGTTTTTTAAGTTTGTGCGCGTTAGGTGATTATACTGCCAGTTTGGCATCCCCATTTGTCTTGCACGCTCCCTCATTTCGTCGAGTTCTTCTGCTGTATCGAAGGCATAATAAGCTTTATCTTCCCTCACTAGTTGTTCGGCATAAGGGCGGTAAATATCTTTTCGCTCGCTTTGAACATAAGGACCGAAATTTCCTCCAATTCCAGGGCCCTCTGTTGGCATAATACCAGACCATTCCAGAGAGTCCATGATGTATTGTTGCGCTCCGGGTACAAATCGGGTTTGGTCGGTGTCTTCAATACGAATGAGAAATGTTCCCTTGTGTTTTTTTGCAAAGAGATAATTATATAATGCCGTACGAACTCCCCCCATATGAAGAGGTCCGGTCGGAGAGGGAGCAAAACGTACACGGACGTTTTTATTTAACATGAGTATAAAAATTTTGTCTAAAGATAAATAGTTTGAGGTAAGATTATATGGAACAGAAAGGAAAGGAATTTAACATTCATTTTAAATTCTTCAGTTGAAAAACAATAAATGGGTTTAGCAGGAAGTGTTAATTTAGTGGAACATCGAAAAATAATGAGCTCATACGAACACCTTTTAGCGCAAATAGACGCATTTATTCGAAAGTTCTATAAGAATCAAATGATAAAGGGAGCGTTTCTATTCTTGCTATTTTTTCTGATCTCGTATTTGATTACCACAACTCTTGAATATTTTGGGCGTTTTGGTTCCACATCCCGTGCGTTTTTATTCTTTTCTTTTATTGCGGTCAATCTCTATTTATTGATCACTTATTTGCTTCTGCCTGCTGCTAAATTATATTCATTTGGAAAACGGATAGATCGTTATCAAGCTTCTGATATCATAGGAGAGTTTTTTCCTGAAATCTCGGATAGATTAAGGAATACACTTCTTTTAAACGACAGCCTTAATGCCCAAGTTGGAAATCTGGAATTAATCAGGGCAAGTGTTGTCCAGCGATCCAAAAGTTTGAATGTCATTCCATTTACTTCTGCTATTAACTTAAGTGCCAATCGGAAGTACGTTCGATATTTGATCCCTCTTTTTGTTTTGTTTGTAGTGGTTGGGGTGGCCTCTCCTGAACTTTTTAGAGAAGGCACCAATCGAGTTGTGAATTACACGCAGGAATTTAAGCCTGTGGCCCCCTTCGTATTTGAACTTCAATCTAGTGATTTGGATATTGAGGAAGGTGACGATTTATTTGTCAACGTTTCCCTTAGGGGAAAAGATTTTCCGGAACAAGTATATCTGATCAGTGAAAATGGAAAGATATTGATGTCAAAAATAGGTAGATCGCTTTATTCCGGAACCATTAAGAAGCCTTCCAATTCCGGAAGTTTTCATTTTGAGGCAAACAGTTTTATAAGTTCAGATAATCACTATACGGTATTTGGTAAATCTGCGATAGGCCGAATTCAAGCCAAACTGCATTACCCGGATTATCTTGGCCGAGAGGATCATATAATTGAGAATGCAGGTGACATGTTGGTTCCCGAAGGCACAGTAATTAATTGGAGTGTGAAAACGAAAAACACCAAGCGTTTGGATTTTGTGTTTAACAATACGAATGAAACGTATTTGACGCAAGGCTTTAAAACGTCAACAAGGATTAGTCAAAACTCCCGTGTTGGGATTAGGATGTTCAATAATTTTAGGCCTCTTGTCGACTCGTCAGGGCTAGAGATTGACGTGATTAAAGACGCTTATCCGGGGCTTCAGTTAGAAGAAATAAGAGATAGTGTTTCGGATGGTGTTCGTTATTTTTCCGGAAGAGTTTCTGATGATTATGGTCTTACATCTTTAGTGTTTGTTTACACGATTATTTCAGAGAATGGTTCCAAGCGCACTATCAGACTTCCTGTAAGTAAAGTGGGAGGTTTGGAAATGCCATTTGATTTTGCTGTTGATTTTAGAAGAGAGAATGTGCAGCTTAACGATCGAATAGAGTATTTCTTTGTTGTATATGACAATGACGGAGTAAATGGCAATAAATCCACAAAAAGTCAGGTTTTTACCTATATGCTTCCGAGCCTGGAGGAGTTAAACGATAAACGAGAGAGCGAACAAGAGAAAACTAAAACGAATCTTTCTGAGTTGTTAAATCGCTCGGAAAAGTTTCAAAAGAATGTAGAAAAATTGAAAAAAGATCTTCTTGGAGCGAAGAATAATGACTGGAATAAGTTAAATAAGGTTCAGCAATTAAAGGATGAACAAAGGAGCATTCTTGAATCTCTTCAGCAAATGAAGCAACAAATGAACAAAAGTGTCGAAGAGAAGAATCAGCTTTCAGAGATGGACAAGGATTTGCTTGATAAACAAGACATGATTGATAAGTTGCTTGAAGATCTTATGGATGATGAATTGAAAAAATTGTTGGAGGACTTGGAAAAGTTAATGCAGAAAGGAGAAAAGGAAGATTTGAAGGATAAGATAGATGACCTTGAACAAAATTCTGAAAACATGAAAAATCAACTCGACAGAAGTCTGGAGTTGTTAAAGCGCTTGCAGGTAAATGAGAAAATAGACGATATAGAGAAAGAGCTGAAGCAATTGTCGGATGAACAAGACAAACTCAAGAATGACATGATTAAAGAGTCTCTTAGTGAGGAACAGGCGAAGGAGAAGCAAGATGATCTTAACGGGAAGTTTAATGAATTAAAGGAGGATTTAAACGAGTTAAAAGAGTTGAACAAGACTTTAGATCAACCGTATGAATTGGGGAATACAGAGTCAAAGGAGAATGAGATTTCGAATGAAATGCAGGAGGCTTCACAAAAACTGGGCTCAAAAAAGGGGAAGAAGGCGTCTGAAAATCAGCAAAATGCTTCCAAGAAGATGAAAGAGTTGAGTGAACAGATGAATATGATGCAAGAGATGGCCAATCAACAACAACAGGAAGAGGACATCAATACGTTGAGAAATGTTTTGGAAAGCTTGATGACCTTGAGTTTTGATCAGGAAGCGGTTATGCAACGTTTTTTAAGGGTTAATGATTCGGATCCGTCATACAGGAGATACGGCCGAAAGCAGCGTATTATCATGGATGAAACGGGTGTCGTTAGGGACAGCTTAATGGCCTTAGCAAAGAGGCAGCCTAAGATAGCTTCTTTTGTAGATAAGGAATTAAATACGATTAGAGATAATCACGAGTTGGCGCTGGAAGATATAGATGAGCACAGAAAACGGGAGTTAAATATTCACCAACAATCGGTAATGACCTCTTATAATAATCTTGCCTTGTTGTTGAATGAAAGTTTGCAGCATATGCAAGAACAAATGCAGGAAAGTATGAAACCGGGCTCTGGTAGTTGTAGTAATCCAAATGGAAAGGGCAAGCCAAAATCAGGTGAATCAATGTCTATGGGAGATATGAAGCAGATGTTGAAAAAGCAAATAGAACAGATGCAGAAGGGTTTGAATCCAAACGGTGCCAAGCCTGGTGAAAGGCCTGGTCAGAAGGAGGGGCAGTCCGGAATGGGAATGCCCGGACTTGCTAATAAGGAAATAGCCCGGATGGCGGCCGAACAGATGGCGATTCGTCAACGATTGGAACAGTTGCGTAATTCTCTTAACAAGGACGGTTCAGGTAATGGCAATAAGCTTAATCCCTTAATCAAAGAATTAGAGGAACAGGAAAGGGATTTAGTTAACAAGATGTTCTCTAACGAAACGTTGAGAAGACAAAAGGATATTTTAACTCGACTTCTGGAGTCCGAGTCTGCGCTTATGGAACGTGGTTTTGAGGAAAAGCGCGAATCGTTAACAGGAAAAAAAATGAATTATAGTAACCAAATTCGGTTTGATGAGTATAACAAGCAAAAGCTTCGGCAGATTGAATTATTAAGATCCGTTGACCCTGTCTTTCGTAAATATTACAAGGACAAGGCGAATGAATATTTCAATCAGCAGTAAGTGTTGATTCAAGTTTTTGTTCGTTATGAAAGAGGGATTTACTGTTATTGACAGATTAGCCATACCATCGGAGTTTGAAGCGGTTGGTCAAGTGGAAATATTGGTGGACAAAGTATGCAATACTTTAGGTGTAAATGAAGAATTTTACGGGAATGTTTTGATTGCTGTGACGGAAGCGGTTAATAATGCAATTGAACACGGCAATAAATTCAGCAAGGATGTAGAAGTAAATGTGGCCGTTGGAAATAAATCCACTGGTTTTTGTTTCAACGTTAAGGATCACGGTTCGGGCTTCGATTTTATGAATCTTCCGGACCCGACGGCCCCGGAAAATTTACTTAAAGAAAATGGGCGGGGGATATTTCTGATGAAAAATTTGTCTGATGAGGTGGAGTTTGAGGATTCGGGGAGTAGCGTGAATATTTATTTCAATAAATGATTGATATTCATTATATCAATAAGGAGGAAGTTCCGGGTCTTGGCTCGGAACTTCTTGTTTTCTGGCTGTTGTCAGTTGTTGAGAATGAACGCTTTAAATGTGGAGATGTCAATGTGATTTTTTGTTCGGATGACTATCTTCTAGGAGTGAATAAGCAGTATTTGCACCATGATTATTATACCGACATTATAACCTTTGATTATGGCGATGGCAATACTATTAGTGGCGATCTTTTTATTTCTTTGGATCGGGTGTTTGATAATGCCGTTGCTTATAATGATGCTGTTCTTGTAGAGCTGCGTCGCGTGTGTGTACATGGAATCTTGCACCTGTGTGGTTATGGAGATAAAACAGAAGATCAGATTCGGGTTATGCGTTCTAAAGAGAGTTTCTATTTAAAGACCTATGTTTCACGTGAAACATGAGCCGATAAGGCTTAATTTTGTTTCACGTGAAACATAGGAACTATGCTTGATACTTATGATGTGATTGTTGTCGGTGGCGGTCACGCGGGTTGTGAGGCCGCTAATGCCGCAGGGAAGATGGGTAGTCGTGTGCTGCTGATTACCATGAATATGAATACCATTGCGCAAATGAGTTGTAATCCGGCTATGGGGGGCGTGGCAAAGGGACAAATTATTCGAGAAATCGATGCGCTTGGAGGGGGTTCTGGTGTGGTGAGTGATCGGAGCGCAATACAATTCCGTATGTTGAATCGGTCTAAGGGTCCCGCAATGTGGTCGCCAAGAACACAAAATGACCGTATGTTGTTTTCTGAACAATGGAGATTGATGCTTGAGAGCAATCAAAATGTGGAGTTTTGGCAGGATATGTGCTCGGGTTTGATCATTAGGAACAATAAGGTTTGTGGTGTTAGGACTTCTATGGGAATAGAGGTATATGGAAAAGCTGTGATCTTGACTAATGGCACATTTCTAAACGGGCTGATACATTTAGGAGAAAAGCAATTTGGGGGTGGACGTGTTGGTGAAATGCGCTCAACTGGTATTACAGAAGATTTGGTGTCTTTTGGTTTTGAGGCGGGAAGAATGAAAACCGGGACTCCTCCCAGAGTGGACGGGCGCTCGTTGGATTATGATAAGATGGAATTGCAGAATGGCGACGAAAATCCGGCGACGTTTAGTTTTGGAAAAGTTGAAGCGCTTAAGAACCAGCGGCCGTGCCATATTACATATACCAATGAAGCGACTCACGAGATTCTTCGTTCCGGGTTCGACCGATCACCCATGTTTAACGGTGCGATTAAAAGTGTCGGTCCGCGTTATTGCCCGAGCATTGAAGATAAGATTAATCGATTTGCCGATCGTGATCGACATCAGATATTTGTTGAGCCTGAGGGATGGAAAACAGTTGAGGTATATGTAAATGGTTTTAGTACTTCATTGCCGGAAGACGTTCAACTTCAGGCTATGAAAACTATTCCCGGATTTGAGGCGGTGAAAATGTTTCGACCGGGTTATGCAATTGAATACGACTATTTCCCACCAACACAGTTAAAGCATTCTTTAGAAACTAAATTAATCGATAACTTGTTTTTTGCGGGTCAAATCAACGGTACAACTGGTTATGAGGAAGCCGCTTGTCAGGGTTTGATAGCAGGAATTAATGCGCATCAAAAAATTCATGAGTTACCTGAATTTGTTTTAGGACGAAATGAAGCTTACATAGGGGTGCTCATAGACGATTTAATCACGAAGGGAACAAAGGAACCCTATCGAATGTTCACGAGCAGAGCGGAATTTCGAATTCTGTTGAGACAGGATAATGCTGACATTCGATTAACGCCAATAGGTTACGAACTAGGTTTGACAGACTTATCTTGTCTTCGTAGAATGGAGAACAAGTTGTCTGGCGCGAAATCATTGATTCGTGCATTTAAAGAGATTGGTATAGCGCCTGATATCGCTAATCCGTTGCTGAAAGAGCATGGTTCTTCGGAGCTTAACCAGAAAGTTAAACTGGCGAGTTTGGTTACGAGACCCCAATTATCTATAAACGATGTTATACGCGTTTCTAATGAAGCAAAAAAAATGGTCGATCAGTTAAAATCGGACCAAAAAGAAATTATTGAGCAAGCCGAAATATTAATGAAATATCAGGGGTATATTCACAGGGAAGAGGAACAGGCGGATAAGCTGCTGAGACTAGAAGACCTTAAAATACCTACGACCTTTGATTATGATAAACTTAAAAGTATGAGTTTTGAGGCTAAGGAGAAATTGAAACAGATCAGACCGGTGACAATAGGTCAGGCCTCACGCGTGAGCGGTGTAAGCCCAAGCGATATATCCATTTTATTGGTTCATTTGGGACGCTAGTTTCACGTGAAACATTTTAATTTAAGTTGGTCCGAAATTAATTTTCGGACCTTTTTATTTTCTATTCTCTCGCAAGAATAGAATGTCTGTTCTTGTGATGCTTACGGTAAATGGTTGTTCTAGTACTATTTGCGTTTGGATAATGCTCATTATTCTCCGTTTTCAGTGTGTAATAGCGTTTATTGTGCTGAAAATCAAATGAATAACCTATAAAGATTGGTTATAAGGACTAGTAGCGTGTTATTACTGGTCTTTATTAATGTTCTTTGTCGAGCATGGCGTATGTTGAACCAATGTTACTTTGATTTTAAACCGTTTTTGCATAAAAGTATAAGTGACAATTTACTAAATTTGCTGGTTTCAGCAGACTCCATGGCTAAAATCAGAAAACAAGACGCATTAGATTATCATTCGTCCGGTAAACCAGGAAAAATCGAGGTAATTCCTACTAAACCATATTCTTCACAAAGAGATTTGTCTCTCGCCTATTCGCCCGGAGTAGCAGAGCCATGTCTTAAAATCGCTGAGAATGCCGAGGACGCATACAAGTATACGAGTAAAGCAAATTTGGTTGCCGTCATTTCGAACGGAACAGCTGTACTTGGTTTGGGTGATATTGGTCCGCTGGCTTCCAAGCCGGTGATGGAAGGTAAAGGATTATTGTTCAAAATTTTTGCTGATATTGACGTTTTTGATATAGAGGTTGACGCCAAAGATCCTGAACAATTTATTCAGACGGTTAAGTCTATTTCGCCAACTTTCGGAGGGATTAACCTCGAAGATATTAAGGCTCCGGAAGCGTTCGAAATAGAACGCCGACTTAAAGAGGAATTGGACATTCCTGTCATGCACGATGATCAACATGGTACAGCGATCATCTCCTCAGCTGCATTATTGAACGCATTGGAATTAGCGAAAAAGAAAATTGATGAAGTCAAGATTGTAGTATCTGGAGCGGGTGCTTCTGCGCTTTCCTGTGCTAAATTATATCATACGCTTGGCGCCCGCTTGGAACACATCTACATGTTTGATTCGAAGGGTTTAATATGGGAAGGAAGAGAGGATTTGGATGAAATGAAGGTTATTTTCGCTCGCCACAAAAAACCAATTGACTTTGCGGATGCTTTTAAAAAGGCTGATGTTTTTCTTGGTCTTTCTAAAGGTGGATTGGTAAGTAAGGAGATGATAGCATCTATGGCAAAGTCTCCTATTGTATTTGCTTTAGCTAATCCGGAGCCGGAAATATCTTATAAGGAGGCGACATCAGTGAGAAAGGACATTATTATGGCAACGGGTCGCTCGGACCACCCAAATCAAGTTAATAATGTGCTGGGGTTTCCGTTTATTTTTAGAGGCGCCCTCGACGTGCGCGCAACGACCATTAATGAGGAGATGAAACTTGCAGCGGTCAAAGCGATAGCTAATTTGGCGAAAGAAACCATTCCTGAAGAAGTGGTGGAGGCATACGGAGAAAAGAGCATTACTTTTGGTCGGGATCAAATTATTCCTAAACCTCTGGATCCTCGTTTAATCTATTATGTTGCTCCGGCAGTTGCAAAGGCCGCGATGGATTCCGGAGTGGCAAGAAATCCAATATTAGATTGGGACGAATATGAAATGCAACTTAAGAATCGTCTTGGAATTGATAATAAGCTGGTTCGTAATATTACCGAGAAAGCACAAGGAAACCCAAAACGTGTTGTGTTTGCCGAAGCCGATAATATCAAGATCTTGAAAGCTGCTCAGACGGCATTTGAAGAGGGTGTAGCCTTTCCAATCCTTCTTGGAAAGCGAGATAAGATCGAACAGCTGATCGAAGAGTATAATATTGAACTAAGGGATGTCCCAATTATTGATCCTAAATCTGAAGAAGAAGAAGAACGTCGAATTCTATATGGTAAGGCGTTTTTCGAATATCGAAAGAGAAAGGGATTTACGGAGTTTGAATCCATACAGATAATGCGGGAGCGAAACCATTTTGGGTCAATGATGGTCGAATTGGGAGATGCTGATGCCATGATAACGGGGCTAACAAGAAGTTATAGAAATAGTGTGCGTCCTGTATTACAAACAATAGGATTGGAAAAGGACATGCGCACCTTAGCGGGGATGTACATTTTGCTAACGAAAAGAGGCCCGCTTTTCCTTGCTGATACCACTATTAATTTGAATCCTTCAGCCGAACAGATTGCAGAAATCACGGCTAATGTGGCAAAAACGATTCGAAAATTTAAAATTATTCCAAGAATCGCGTTGCTCAGCTATAGTAATTTTGGGTCTTCTATTGGTCCGGATGCCGAAAAAATGGGTAAGGCCGTTGAAATACTGCATGAGAGATATCCGAATTTGGTGGTAGACGGAGAGGTTCAGGCAAATTTCGCTTTGAATAATGAGCTGATGATGGAAAAATTTTCGTTTTCTCAATTATCTAATAAACAAGTGAATACACTTATTTTTCCAAATCTTTCTGCCGGAAACATTTCATACAAGTTACTACAGGAAATGTTGGAGGGTGATGCTATTGGGCCTGTCCTTGTTGGGTTAAGAAAGTCGGTGCATGTTCTTCAATTAGGCTCTTCGGTTAGAGAAATCATAAACATGGTGAAAGTGGCAGTAGTTGATGCGCAAAACAAATAAACCATGATAGGGCATCTGAATGGAAGACTGATTGAAAAGAATCCAACAGAATTAGTCATTGAATGCGCCGGTGTTGGATATGAGGTTAAGATTTCTCTCTATACCTATTCTGCAATAGGATCTGACGAGTCGGTTAGAGTTTTTACCAAACTTATCGTTAGAGATGATGCTCATGTTTTGTATGGGTTTGCCTCAAAGGATGAGCGCGAAATGTTTAATCTGCTCATTTCAGTTTCCGGAATTGGTCCCAACACAGCCATGTTGATGTTATCGTCACTTGTGCCGGAAGAGATTGCCTTTGCCATTCAATCTGATGACGTCCGAACAATTCAAAGTATTAAAGGTATCGGGGCAAAAACAGCCCAGAGGGTTATCATTGATTTGAAGGATAAGATGTTAAAAATCGTGTTGGACACAGAAAATATTTTCAATTCAAACAATACCAATAAGTTTGATGCGTTAACTGCATTAGTTTCGCTCGGCTTTGACCGAAGGGCTGCAGAAAAAGCACTTGATAAAATATCAACCGGAGAAGAATCGGCTGAAAAATTGATCAAGGAAGCGCTGAGAATACTCTAAATGATAGATCTTAATTTCGGATATGCTATTCGTCTAAGAGCCCTTGTTTTGCTTGGTGTTCTTATGTTTTGTTTTGTTTATTTTGAGGCCTCTGCTCAAGACACATTAATATTTCCACTTCAAAATTACTTGGATCCAACCCTCACAGAACGGCAAAGTTTTGATCTTGGTGATCCTGGTTCTTTGAAACAAACAATAATGTATGATCCCTCTACAGGAAAATATGTGTTTAAAGAAACACTTGGAGAGGGTTTGAATTATCGAAACCCCTCCATGCTCACCCTTGATGAGTACTTGGAATATGAACAACGTAAGGCACAACGTCAAAATTGGAAAGAGCGCATAGAGGAGCAAACCGCGAAAAATAAACCGATGGAATTTCCAATTAAAATTGGAAGTAAGCTTTTCGAAAACTTTTTTGGGTCAGATCAAATTACTATCCGTCCCCAGGGAACAGTAGAACTTTCTTTTGGCATTAACTCCTCTCGTTATGATAACCCCATTCTACCGGTTAAACAAAGGAAAATCACACGGTTTGATTTTCAACAACAGATACAGCTGAATCTCGTTGGTCAGATCGGAACGAAACTTAAGGTAGGAACCAATTACAATACACAAGCTGCGTTTGATTTTGACAACATTTCTAAACTTGGATATACCGGAAATGAAGATCAAATAATGCAAAAAATTGAGTTGGGTAATGTAGCATTGCAATTGCCCACCTCTTTGATTCAAGGATCACAAACGCTTTTTGGGGCCAGAACACAATTGAAATTTGGTAGAGCAACAGTAGATTTGATTGCTGCGTCTTCAAAAGGGAAGCGACAGGAGATTAATATTACAGGTAAAGCACAAGTTCAAAGATTTGAACTCACTGCAGATAATTATGAGCAAAATAGGCATTATTTTGTCAATCTTTATCATCATAATCACTACGATGAGGCGATGTCTACCCTGCCAATCGTTTCTTCCTCGGCCTACATTACCAGGATGGAAGTATGGTTAACTAACCGAACGAATAGCACAGAGAACACCCGCAATGTCATTGCTTTTTCTGATTTAGGGGAGTCGAAACAAGAAAATTGTCAGGGAAATCCAGGTGGTTTCTATCCTAGTGAGCTTCCTGATAACGAACATAATGGACTTTACAAATGGGCGGCAAATCAGCCCCTCGTTCGTGGTTTTGCCAACGCTGTTTCAGCGCTCACCAATCAGGTTACCTCTCCCGGACCTTTTGAGCAAGCCGTTCATTATGAAAAAGTTGAAAATGCGCGCAAGCTGACAGAACAAGAATATACATACAATGCGTTATTAGGATATATTTCCTTAAACCTTCCATTAAATAATGACGAGGTTCTCGCAGTAGCATATGAATACACCTATCAAGGACAAACATTTCAGGTCGGTGAATTTTCTACAGATGGAGTTTCAGGTCAGCAGGCGCTTATCCTTAAATTACTCAAGCCTACCATCACCAATCCGAAAAATAAAATTTGGGATTTGATGATGAAGAATGTCTATTCCATAGGAGCTTATCAGGTTGATCAAACCGGATTCAGAATAGATTTTTTATACAACAACCCAGAAACATCTCTCCCGGTTCCATTTTTTCCTGCAAAGGGAGTGGATGACCGGCAGTTGGTCACCTTAATAGATATGGACAAGCTGAATCAGGTGAACCAGCCTTTTTCAGATGGTGTCTTCGATTATATTCCCATAACCTACAGTGGAAATAGGGCAGAAAACGGAGGAACAATAAATACGCGAAATGGTCGAATTTATTTGTCGACGATCGAGCCATTTGGTAAAACATTGGAAAAGAAATTGTTAAATGCAGGGGTGTCCTCAGTAGTAGTAAATCAAGTTGCCTTTAAAGAACTCTATGATTCCACTAAAACCGCTGCTCAGCAGATTCCGGCTAAAAACAGATTTAGTTTCCGGGGCGAGTATCAATCCTCAGTTTCCTCAGATATTCCGCTCAATGCTTTAAATGTTCCACAAGGAGCAGTTACAGTTACTGCTGGAGGAATCAAACTTGTTGAAGGACAAGATTATACCGTTGATTACAATTTAGGTAGAGTAAAGATTCTCAATTCAGGAATTCTCGAATCGAATACACCAATAAAAATCTCCATTGAAAGCAATTCAGTCTTCGGCTTTCAGGCCAGATCTATGATAGGCGGACGTTATAATTATCGCTTCAACGACAGATTCAACTTAGGAGGCACCTGGATGCGAATGATGGAACGACCGGTGACACAAAAAGTAGACATGGGAAGCGAACCATTTAAGAATAATATTTTAGGAGTAGACCTCATGTATCGCACGGATGTTCCGTTTTTAACGAAAATGATCGATTTTCTTCCTTTTATTTCAACAACTCAAAAATCTTCGCTTTCATTTAGTGGTGAATTTGCACATTTAATTCCCGGACAACCCCGGGCTATTAATAAGGCTGGGACATCCTACATTGATGATTTTGAGGGAGCGCAAAGCACAATTGATCTCCGTTCTGTGATATCCTGGCGTTTGGCTTCTATTCCTCAAGGACAACCCGACCTTTTCCCTGAGGCAAGTACACAAGATCTTTCAGCCGGATTTAAACGTTCCAAAACATGCTGGTATCTTATAGACCCATTGTTTTACCAAAGCAACTCACTTACACCACAACATATCAAAGACAACCCGCAAATGCTGTCAGATAGTCGTATGCGACTGGTGAATCAAACGGATATTTTCCCCAATTTACAGCAACAATATGGGTCGATTCCCAATATACCCATACTAGAATTAGCTTATTATCCGCGCGAAAGAGGGATGTATAATTACGATACTACAAATACAGTCAATACAGACGGCACATGGCTAAATCCTGAAAATCGCTGGGGGGGCATAATGAGGTCGCTTTCAACGAATGATTTTGAGCAGACGAATATCGAATTCATTCAATTTTGGGTATTAGATCCATTCAATGCAGATGCAGAAAATGTAAATCCCTCAACGCAACATTCCGGAGGAGACCTTTATTTCAATCTTGGCAACATTTCTGAAGATGTTTTGCCGGATTCGAGGAAAAGCTTTGAGAACGGGCTGCCCCCAACAGGATCATCTGTTACTGACAATGAAGACACAACCAAATGGGCAAGGATTTCGACACAGCAAGTGGTGGTCAATGCATTTGACACGGATCCTAATTCTAGAATCAATCAAGATATTGGATTAGACGGTTGGAAAAATGATCAGGAAAAAACAGCATTTCAGAATTACGTAAAGTGGGTCGATAATAACCCTAACCTTAGCGCTGCTACAAAGGCACGTATGATTAACGACCCATCAAATGACGACTTTAATTTTTATCGTGATGATAACTATGATGTTCAGGAGCTTAACATTCTAGAGCGCTATAAAAAGTACAATGGCATGGAGGGAAATTCTCCAACTACCGAAATGTCAGACACCGCTAATACCTCAGGCTATCCTGCGCAAGCAACGAATATGCCTGACCTTGAAGATATTAACCAGGACAACAACCTGTCCCAAACGGAAGCCTATTTTCAGTATCGTGTAAGTTTGCGACCCAATGATTTAAAAGTAGGTCAAAATTTCATTACGAATGTTCAGTTGTATCAGAATGGCACGAAGACTGAAAAATGGTATCAATTTAAAATCCCTATTCGTGAATTTGAACGCAAAGTAAACGGCATAATCGATTTCCGGTCAATCCGTTTTATGCGAATGTATTTGAAAAATTTTGATGAGGAGGTCTTATTGCGCTTTGCTCGTCTTGAGCTTATTCGTGGGGAGTGGAGACGTTATATGTTGGATTTGGCTGAACCCGGAGAGAGCGTTCAAACAGACCCGAACTTAACGACATTTAATATTGGCGCGGTCAATGTAGAAGAAAATGACCAGAGAAGCCCCGTTAAATATGAAATTCCACCGGGAATTGTCCGTGAAACAGATCCTTCACAGATATATCAGCGACAAATGAACGAGCAATCCCTTATGCTGGATATTTGTAATTTACCGGATGGTGATGCTCGTGCGGCGTATAAAAATGTTCAGTTCGATGTAAGAACGTATAAAAAATTAAAAATGTTTGTTCACGCGGAGGAAGTGCTGAAAACAAATCCGCTTAAAGACAAGGATCTCACCCTATTTGTGCGCCTCGGAACCGATTTCGTTGATAATTATTACGAGTATGAGTTGCCATTATATCAAACTCAGTGGGGAGCGACTTTGCCGGAGGACATATGGCCGGAGGCAAATAATGTAGAAATTGTATTTGACAATCTCTTGGATTTAAAGAAAAAGCGCAATGATCTTATCAGTGGAGGCGGTTCATCTGCATCTTATGTTGTGGAATATTCTGAGATCGATCCGGACAACCCAAATAGAAGGATTAAAGTGAAAGGAAGCCCAAATTTACAAGGAATAAAAACCATTATGGTAGGTGTGCGCAATCCGGAGAAAAACACAAACACTTTTTATCCTGATGATGGCATGGCTAAATGTGCCATTGTTTGGATTAATGAGTTGCGTTTAACAGATTTTGTAAGCGAGGGAGGTTCGGCAGCAGTAGCTCAGATGCAACTTCAGGCGGCTGATTTTGCAAATGTTGCAGTGTCAGGCAATTACTCGGGGATAAATTGGGGAAGCGTAGAAAGTCGTGTGCAGGATAGGCAGCGAAATGAACGCATAGGTGTAGACATGAACTCTACAGTCCAACTGGGTCAGTTATTTGGTAAGAACGCAGCTGTATCTCTTCCTTTCTTTTACGGGTATTCTTTGGGAATCATTAATCCTGAATACGATCCGTTTAACCCTGATGTGCGATTGAGTGAATATAGTCTTCAAACCAGAAGTGCAAGGGCAAGGGCCGGTCAGGATTTTACGGAACGAAAATCCTTCAACTTTACCAATGTCCGAAAGGATTTAAAGGCGGGGGCCAAACCACATTTTTGGAGAATATCAAATTGGTCAGGAAATTATTCTTTTTCAGAAAATTTACATCGTGATTTTAATACCAATTACGATCGTACCAGCACTTGGAGCGGTGGATTGAACTATAATTATTCATTTACTGCTAAACCAATTGAGCCATTCAAAAAAGCAAAATTTTTACAAAAGTCAAAGTGGTTTCTCCTTCTGAAGGACATCAATTTTTATCTCTCGCCAAAGAATATTTCTTTTACCAACGATTTGCTTCGGTCATATAATGAACGGCAGGTTAGAAACAATCTTGTTCCTGATGTTAAATTCAACCCGGTATATGTAAAACGGTTTACATGGAATCGCAATTACAATATAGGGTATGATTTGACTAAGAATTTGAAGGCCACGTTCTCGGCCGCCAACCGTTCGATATTTGAAGAAGGCGACGGCCGCGTCGACAAAAAAAACGATCCGATTGGCTACAGGGTATTTCTAGATACGATTCGATCTCAGATGTCTACGTTGGGTAAAACCATGGATTATTCCCACAATTACACGTTGAGTTATACGCTTCCCCTTGATAAATTACCTTTAACAGATTGGATAACAGCAAATTTTAAATACGGCGGAACGTACAATTGGCAACGCGCGCCACTTGGACAGAGTGAGTTTGGGAACACGATACAGAATAACCGAACCGTAAACATGACTGCCCAGGCAAACTTTACGAATCTCTACAATAAAGTCCCCTTTCTGAAAAAGGTGAACAGTGAAGGAAAAGGAACACGTGGAACACCCGCTACTAAAGAAGTTGGAGGAAGGGTTATGGGACAACAAAACGATAAAACAGGAGGAGATAAAGAGACATCAAAATTGACACCGCCTAAGCCCGAATCTGAAATGACTAAAAAAGAGAAACGGCAGTGGGAGCGCTTAAAAAGACGAAAGGAAAGAAAGGACAAGCGTGAAGAAGCATCCCAAAAACGAGGAGGCAAGGTTCATCCCATAGCAGGGTTTGTCGCACGTGCTTTAATGGCGGTTCGCAACGTGTCAGGAACATATGCTTTAACGGATGGGACGCTTCTTCCCGGGTACAATCAAGAGGCCGCTTTACTCGGGTTAAACAGAAATTTTAGTGAGCCCTTGAGGGGGTTTGTGTTCGGACAGCAAAAATATGACTTGTGGGGCCGTGAGACAGGATACAACATTGCAGCCACCGCAGCAGCGAATGGATGGTTAGTTCAGAATCAAAACTTGAATAAACAATATACGATTACTCATACACAAAATATAAACTTGCGAGCTTCTTTGGAGCCGATTAAAGATCTTACGGTAGAACTTACGGCTAACCGTACTTTTGGAAACAATTCCAATGAATTCTTCCGCTGGAATGAAGCTTCACAAAATTTTGAAAGTCAGAGCAAAGTGGAAACAGGCACATTAACCTATTCCAATCTTACCATCGGTTCGGCCTTTGCATTGGTAAGGAAGGATTTTTCATCAGAAACTTTCGACAACATGCGGATAGCCAGAGGAGAGGTTTCTTCTTTACTCGGCCAAGCTAATTCAAACTCTAGTCCTTTTGCATCAGGCTATTACTCAGGTTACAGCGGAACTCAGCAAGAGGTTGTTGTGGGGGCTTTTCTTACGGCATATTCGAAAAAACCGGTAACAGAAACTAATATCAATCCGCTTAAAAACATACCACTCCCAAATTGGTCCATTAACTATAATGGATTAACAAAATTTGCTTTTGCAAAGAAGTATGTTAAGAATTTAGTCTTGCGCCACGCATATAACTCAACGGTTAGTGTTGCGGGATTGCAAACGAACCTCAATGCCGGATTTGACAAAAATGGAGATGCAACAACCATTGATATTAATAATAATTACATTGCTGGTCGACAAATCCAGAACGTCACGATTACCGAACGTTTTGCTCCTTTAATCGGTTTTGATGCTACCTGGAATATTAAAGGCCAAGGGCTAATTACCAAATTCGAGTACAAAAAGGACCGAAGCGCTACGTTATCACTAAACAATAATCAAATTACAGAGGTGCTAGGCACTGAAATGGTATTTGGTTCAGGTTATAAATTTGAAAAGGTTAAACTTCCTTTTGAAAAGATACCCGCCAGTGCTCTTAATATACGTTTTGATCTTTCTTTCAGAGACAACCTCACGGTCATTCGAAAAATTGTTGAGAATACCAATCAAGCAACAGCAGGACAACGGGTGGTTTCCATCAAATCTTCAGCAGATTATAACCTCACTCAGAACCTTACTATGCAGTTTTACTATGATCACGTGATTAACACGCCTAAAATAGATACTACTTTTCCAACAGGAAATATGAGTACGGGTATTCGATTGCGTTTTAATCTTGCCGGAGTACAATGATAATGTTTGCGAGGGCAATCAAGAAATGAGCAATCAAACATGAATCTCAGTTGGCAGACCTTAAAAGGCTATTTTTTGTAGAAACGCGACGAGGCCGGCTATAGTTGTCAACAAAAGCGGCTCACTGATCTTCTGAAATTATTGCAGGCCATACAGAATCAATTATTTTTGAACTCAAATTTTGAGAAATGAAGGTGTTCAAGTTTGGTGGAGCCTCTGTGAAAGACGCATCCGCAGTTAGAAATGTTTCAGGCATACTTTCTCTGTATGAGGGAGATAAACTCACAGTGATTGTTTCTGCCATGGGCAAATCGACGAATAAACTGGAAGAGATTGTCAATGCGTCTAAAAATCGTGACCGCAAGATGTTTATGACCTTAGTAGATGACTTGTATGCCTTCCATACTCATATTATGGGAGAACTTTTTGCGGAAAAGCATTTTTCGGTATACAATAAAGTGGAGGAAATTTTTGAAAAACTTCGCGACCGTTTTGATGAGCCTTTTCCCGATAATTATAGTTTTGAATATGATCAAATTGTTTCTTTGGGGGAGGTGCTTTCCTCACATATTGTAACTGCATTTCTTTTCGAACAAGGTCATTCAGTGGCTTGGGCCGACGCTCGTAAATTGATTAGAACAAATCATCAGTATCAGGAAGGAAACGTTGATTGGAAAAAAACTGAGGAGCTTATAAAATCGCGTTTTATGCCTGAATTTGAACGCACTGATATTCAACTAACGCAAGGTTTTCTTGGTCATACGAACGAGGGGTTTACCACAACTCTGGGCAGGGAAGGTTCCGATTATACTGCCGGAATATTTGCTTATTGTACCAATGCTGAAAGCGTAACCATCTGGAAGGATGTCCCGGGAATGTTGAATGCAGACCCGAAATGGTTCGACAATACGGTTAAACTCGATAGCATCTCCTTCAAGGAAGCTATGGAGCTGGCCTATTATGGAGCTTCTGTTATTCATCCTAAAACTATTAAACCTTTGCAGAACAAAGGAATTCCTTTGTACGTAAAGTCGTTCATTGATCCAAAAGCGGACGGAACCGTTATTCAGTCTTCGGGCGACAACGACCACCTTATTCCCTCATTCATTTTCAAGATGGATCAAATTCTATTTTCCTTTACCACTAAAGATTTTTCATTTATTGTAGAAGAAAATTTAAGTGACATCTTTACTCGCTTGGCTCGCGTAAAGGCAAAAATTAATCTCATGCAAAACTCTGCATTGAATTTTTCTATTTTGATGGATCGAAGCAAGGTAGATGTTTCAAGTATTGTAAATCTTTTCAGCGATTCCTATGCTGTAAAATATACGGAAGGACTTGAACTGGTTACCATTCGTCATTATGATCAGGCCACGATCAACCGCGTAACTGAAAACAAGGACATTTTACTTCAGCAAAAATCCAAACAAACGGCTCGTTTGGTGATGAAAGACAGGGACTAATCGAAAATACCTTTTTCAAGGTACGCGTAACACGTTATCAACTTTTACATTTGTATAATGGATCCAATCCACAAGTTGCGTCTTTCATCCGTTCAACCTGGTAATCTTGCCTATGTTCAGGGCATTGAAAACACCGATCTGAAGGCTAAACTTATGGAAATGGGTATTGTTCGCGGTCAACCATTGTTTGTTCTTTTTAAGGCGCCCTTAGGTGATCCTATGGCAATTAATGTGAACGGTTACATTCTTTCGCTCCGATTAGACGAAGCTCGACTTATCTTTGTTGAACAAATAGAAGAAAACCAATAAAAACGCTATATCAGATGAAGATCGCTTTGGTAGGAAATCCAAATTCCGGAAAAAGTTCGGTCTTCAATATGCTAACGGGGCTTCGGCAACAGACAGGAAACTTTCCGGGTGTTACTGTAGATAAAAAAGTCGGATTTTTAACTGTAGGATCCACGCAACACACGTTGATAGATCTTCCCGGAACATACAGCTTATATCCGCGTTCTGAAGAGGAGAAGGTTGTGTATGAATTATTGATCGACAGCGCATGTTCTGATCACCCCGACCTCACGATAGTCATTACTGATGCGTCTAATCTCGAACGAAACATGTTGCTTTTCACACAGCTTTATGATTTGGGGTTGCGCTTGGTGCTGGTGCTAAACATGTCAGACATAGCTTTCAGAAAGGGAATAAAAATTAATACAGAGGGTTTAAGAACATATTTTCCGGATGTTCCAATTGTAGAAACAAATGCAAAGGTAGGGCTGGGAAAAGAACGCTTGATTCAGGCTTTAAATGAGCAGAGTGATGCTGCCAGGCGTTTTTTTCTGGAGGGCAAAAAGGTTTGTCAGCTAACGGATTATGCATGTCAGGAACGAGAGGTTGAGCTTCGGTTTCAAAAGATTAAAGCGTTGCTGCCGGAAGTGGTAACACATCAGGAAATAGACCGCAAAAATTTTGAGGTCTCCATCCTTGATAAATTATTGACTCACAGAGTTTATGGTTATCTGCTTTTCGCCGCAATATTGCTGATTATTTTTCAGTGCATTTTTTACTTTGCGTCTTTACCGATGGATTTTATAGACGCTTCCTTCGGGAGCTTGAGTTCTTATTTACAAAACACACTCCCGAGAGGAGTTTTTACAGATCTCATCAGTCAGGGTATAGTTCCGGGCATTGGCGGAGTTGTGGTCTTCGTCCCGCAAATAGCCTTCTTGTTTTTTTTTATTTCTCTTTTGGAGGAAAGCGGATATTTAGCACGCGTAGTGTTCATCATGGATCGTATCATGCGTCCGTTAGGATTAAGCGGTAAAAGTGTTGTTCCGCTGATGTCCAGTGTGGCTTGTGCTATTCCCGGTGTTATGGCCACTCGTACCATACCCGACTGGAAAGAGCGTCTTACTACGATTTTGGTTGCTCCTTTCATGAGTTGTAGCGCTCGAATACCGGTTTACACCTTATTGATAACCCTTGTAATTCCTGATAAATCCGTGGCTGGTGTTTTCAGCTTACAAGGATTAGTTCTTTTTGGGCTCTATTTTCTTGGATTAGTAACAGCATTGGTGGTTGCCTTCATTTTGAAACACGGATTGAAAGCCGGGCCGAAGGGCTATCTGCTTCTAGAGCTTCCCGCTTATAAATCCCCATCTTTGAAAAACAGTGTACTTACCGTTTGGGAAAAAATTCGGGTATTTATGCTCGATGCCGGTAAAATTATTTTGGCGATTTCTATTATCCTTTGGGCATTGGCTTCTTATGGTCCGGGTAACGACATGTTGGAAGCAGAAAAAGGAGTGAAGATACAGGCAATAAAGGGCTCCTGGACCAATGATGAAACAATGAGCAAAATAAGATCAGCCCGATTGGAACATTCCTACATCGGTTATATGGGTAAAATACTGGAGCCGGCCATAAGTCCTTTGGGATATGATTGGAAGATTGGAATTTCGCTGATTACTTCTTTTGCCGCAAGAGAAGTTTTTGTGGGTTCATTAGCTACCATTTATGCTACGCAGGATGACGGTGATAAGAATCTCAGGTTGATTGATCGTCTAAAAAGGGAGAAGCGTGCGGATGGCACCCCTGTTTATTCGTTAGCTTCCGGTGCTTCACTGATGATTTTTTATGTTTATGCAATGCAATGTATGGCCACGTTGGCTGTTGTAAAGCGTGAAACGAAAAGTTGGAAGTGGCCACTGTTTCAGCTCTTTTTTATGGGTGTTTTAGCCTATCTGGGAGCCTTTATCATTTTTCAACTCCTCAACTAATGCAAGAGCTGCTGACTGTCATAACTATCTTGTTAGCCTTAGGTTATTTGATCTGGAAATTAAAAGTACGCTTTAGCAAGAAATCTAGTTCCTGTGACGGTTGTGCTATTCACGAATCGGCAAAAGTGGATAAACCTCCCCCTGTGTCCCCCTCCTGAGGGGGAAAGTTCTCAGTATCGTCCTAAAAAGTTTACAGGGTACGCATTAAATCCTGAATTCCTAAAATCCTAACGCCCAAAAAAGTCTTTTGTCTAACGTCTTTGAGCGATAGCGTTCTTTAGTCCTAAAGTTCTAAAATCCTGAAGTCTCCAAAACATGAACAAAAAGTTTTCACTTAATCAAACTTTTCAAAAGCGCAACCTCATCCTCTAAAATCTGTATGGTTTTCTCGTATTGCTGAATGAGTTTTTCAGGCATAATATTGTAAGTGCCAAAATTTCCGATGTTCCCTTCTTGTTTGCCGTAATTGTTGAATATCTGTTGATGATCAAAGCCTAGCACTTCAATTGGATCGACTTCAAGAATCCTGGAAATTTCATTAAGCCTGTTGATCGTTAATTGCGTTTCTCCCGATTCGATCTTCGAATACGCACGCGTGGTTAAACCCAATTGCGTAGCTACATGTTCCTGCGTGAAATTCTTCAATTCTCTGATTTGCTTGATCTTGATTTCAGGGTTGGCAATCATAATAACACGAATTAATAGTTCAAATATAGAATATATAGTTCAATATAGGAAAAAATAGTCAGCCAATCAACATTTCTGCTAAGTAGATTTGCGCATTCAGTAATCTACAATGTTAAAGTTAACCGATTTCATAGATTTCACCGTAGTTAAAGACACTCAGTTTCCAAAAAATCTGGAGTTCTACAGTACGAATCAACATTCTGAATACAGACAACCGGGCATCTTTTTTATGTTCTATAAAGCAGAACTGATTTACATCGGCTTCTTTTATCCAAGTCAGAAAAACAGTGATGTCCGTACAGAACGAATGAGCAAGGAAATTGCTTCAATTACTATGAGGGGCAAACAAGTAGTTTTCACGAAGAGTGCTTTTGATGCTCATCAAAATTGTGTGAATTACCCGATTTTCCATGGAGAAGTTAGTGATAATGGATTTCAAACATCCGTTAAGAGAGTAGAATTCGCAGATGAAAACTGGAACTCATTTAAAACAAATGATTTTTTAGAAGATTTTACATTTTATTGGTTCAGGGAAGAAAAAAATTTGAATCACCCTCGAAAAGACCTCGAAAAATTAACTCAAGAATTAAGAACATTTTATAAACCAACGTGCAACGGATAATTGCATGAAATAGAATATAATTAACTATGAAAACACCATTACTTTCATTTTTTATTTTTGGCTCAATTAATCTATTTGGGCAACAACAACTAACTAATAGCGATTTTGAATTATGGAATACGGAGAGTTGGGGAGTTGAACCTGCATATTGGCTTGACCCTAATCCTAATTTATATGGTTATGGCACTTATAATTTTATTGTAGGTATTGGAGAAGGAGACCCATTAACTACTTTAAAAGTAACTGGCGCTTCAGCTGCTGGTGGGGCTGGCTCCTCCGTACTTTTAGAAACTAAATCTTCGGTAGGGCAAACATTGATTAGTCAAGGATATCCCATTATTCAAGGAATCTTGTATCGAGAAGACTCTTTTTCTGGAGAAGTGCCAGCATCAATAAGTTTAGACGTTAAACCTCAGGTTTTATCGGGAGATACAGCATATGTTTATGTTGAATTTAGAGATGTATCTGATAATGTCATCAAATACGCATATCAAGAATGGACCAACAGCGTTAATAGTTGGCAAAATGTTATAATTCCAGTTATTGACAATGCAACAGGAGTAATTTCAAAGGTTTATATTAAATGTTTATCGTCTTACTCTCTAAATGGAACAGAGGTCGTTGGATCGAAATTATATCTTGATAATTTTACTTTTAACTACCCTTGTCAAGTTGATAATGAAGTTTATCTTACAAACATGGCATTCTACAGCTCTACAAATGCGTCAAGTCAAATGGGTGTATCATCCGGTTATGATTTACCTTCAACCTTGACACCAAACACAAATAATCCAAATAACTTTTTAGACATTGGAAAGCCTATTCGTTTCAAAATCAAATGTAAAAACATGAAGCAAAATGGTCAATCTATAGTTTCTGGTCAATGTCGAATTTCAACATCTGATCCCAATATTCAATTAATTGATAGCTTATCTGGGTTAAACAATGTTGGTTGGAATAGTGATGGTTGGTCGACAGATGAGTTTGAAATAAAAGTAAGCAGTTCGGTAACTGCGAGCTACACAGCATTCGTTGATTTTATAGTAATTGAAAATGGAATTGAATATGTGACACCTTGTGTTCCAATTCCTGTTAAACCATTTACAGTTTCTAGTTATAGTATTGATGATGATGCTAATCCTGATAGCCAGGGAGATGGCGATCAAATAACTGAGCCCAATGAAACCATTGAAGTACTACCTTTATTAAATAACACATCTGAATTTGATGCTTCTTTAGTAAAAGGATTCTTCTTGAATTTGGATAATTATTCTGGAATTGATATTTGGAATAACGTAGATGGAGCTTCTGGTCCTGTTTATAATAATAGTGTTTGGAATTACTCATTCGGACAACCACAACCAATACCCGCAGGAACTACTAATTCATCACCTCAATTTGATTTTGTTTTTGACTATAACTTAGGTTCCATTTATTCATTTGATTTATACCTAGCTACACATGGTGGATTCTATTTATTTGGAAATAATAATGGCAATACACTTATTAGAACTTCAAATAAGCTTTCATTTAACTCGGGGAATCCGCAGGCACCAACAAGTGGATTGAATCTTTCAGAAGAGTCTTTAGAGGAACTTGAATTATATCCTAATCCCGTTATAAATGGTTTCATGGTGAATTCTAAAAATTCTATCCAGTCTTTAAATATTGTTTCTGTTGATGGTAAAGTTACAAAAATTGAAACTGATAAAGGATTTTATTCTGTTGATGGTTTGTCAAGCGGTGTTTATATCGTAAATCTATTCTTTGAAGATGGAAAATTTGCATCAAAAAAATTAGTTATAAACAATTAGAATTTGAAGGCTTTTATCTGAGGTTTAAACAGACTATTATTTCGCCAAAAACATATACTTAGGTTTCGAACTGGGCTTGGGTTTGAATTTAATATACTTAAAGCAGGGGAGCTTCGAGTATAGCTATCAAGGAAATACCACGAAAACACTGACTGAACCTTCAAATTCAACTCAATTTGGAAATAATTTTCTCGGCAACATTCGTATAGGATGGCGATTGTGAAATCTCTTAATTTGTAAGCAATAACTTCGAGAGCTGCCTTTATTGGGCAGCTTTTATTTTTAGTAGTTGAAACATTTGAAGTTTCCTGATCTGCTGGATATGTCATCCCGCGGTGTTTTAGAATACGCTGTTCTCTGGGATAGTTTGGTGAAAGAGCTCCAAAAGAAATTGCGTCGTGTTGAAGAGGAATTAATGTGGATGGTTCCCCGCGCTGTCTCGATACATCCCGACCTTGTCGGGACACTCGATCAGCCGCGGGATTGTGCCGAGGTCTGCCGAAGTGATCGCAAAAGTCTTTTGTCTATCGTCTATCAGCGGAGCGGTCTATGCTCTATCAGCGGAGCGATCTATGCTCTATCAGCGCCAGCGGTCTATGCTCTATCAGCGTCAGCGATCTAAAGTCTTAAGTCTTAAAACCTGCACTACGGGCCATACCTTGTATCGCTGAATTCAATGCATTGTCCATAGTAAATAACAGTTAATCTTGTACATAGTAATTCTAGCGAGTATTG
>JBIKYP010000054.1:0-16245 GCA_044355195.1 Crocinitomicaceae bacterium
CCGGAATATTTCCTTCTAGTTTAAACTTTCCGTCTTGGGCTATGGTGGTTTGGGCTACCTTGATAGAGCCATTGGGACTCATCGCTTCAAGATAGATAGGAATATTACTTGCGTTGGTTATTGTTCCGATTACCGAAAAATTAACATCCAGGTTTTTAGTTGGCTCGACCTGCTCGGAATTTCCACAGGAATATAGTGTTAACAGAAAAAGGAAGCTTATCAATCTTTTCATTATCCCTCGAGAGTTTTACGCATGAGTTCATTCGCTGCTTTTGGATCGGCTTTGCCTTTAGAAAGCTTCATCAGTTGGCCCATGAAAAAACCCGTTAATTGTTTTTCGCCCGAACGGTAGCGTTCAACCTCGCTTGGATTTTGTTCAATCACTTGCCGAATAAACCCGAGCAAAGAATCTTCACTTGAATCTTGAATCAGGTTCATTGTTTCCGCCAGTACAGCCGGTTCAGCATCAGGTGATTTAAGCAACTCAGGGAATAATTTCTGGGATGCCGTAGAATGAGACACCTTTCCTTCTTCAATCAATACAATCAATTTTGCCAAAATTTGAGGTCCCAATGGGAAGGAATCAATGTCAACTCCAAGTTCATTCAAATAAGATTTTACATCACCCATTAACCAATTGGCAGCTGTTTTATAGCTGGAAGTTTCTTTTATCAGTGCTTCGTAATACAGAGCAATACCTTTGTTGTCGGTAATGTTATAGGCATCGTATTCCGACAGACCTAACTGTTGAGTGTATTTAAGGAATAATTCACGTGGAAGCGCAGGCATTTCTGATTTGATGCCTTCAATATGAGATTCATCTAAGACGATTGGTTGCAGATCCGGTTCCGGGAAGTAGCGGTAGTCGTTAGCTGCTTCTTTTGACCTCATTGAAATCGTAACTCCTTTCAGCGCATCGAACGAACGGGTTTCCTGTCGAACGATTTCACCATTTTCAATTAAACTGATTTGTCGCTCAATTTCGAAATCTATCGCGCGCTGCACATTCCGAATAGAGTTCATGTTTTTTACCTCTACTTTTGTTCCGAAATCCTTGCTTCCTTTGAGTCGAACTGATATGTTGGCATCACATCTTAGAGATCCCTCTTCCATGTTTCCGTCGCATATATCCAGATATCGAACCAGTTTACGCACTTCCGTTAAATAGTTGTAGGCCTCTTGCGAACTTCTCATATCCGGTTCAGAAACAATTTCCAAGAGAGGAACACCGGCACGGTTTAAGTCAACCAGTGTATCATAAATATCCATGTCATGGATACTTTTTCCCGCATCTTCCTCCATGTGAATTCGGGTAAGATGAATCTCTTTTTCTAATCCATTTTCAGTTTTGATGTGAATAACTCCTCCTGTACATATGGGCGTTTTATCCTGTGTAATCTGATAACCTTTTGGTAAATCGGGATAGAAATAATTTTTTCTAGCAAAATATTGGTTTCTAGAAATTTGACATCCGCATGCCAGCCCTAATCGAACTGCGAATTCTATTGTTTTCTTATTCATTCGGGGCAATGTGCCCGGATGACCAAGTGTAATAACGCTCACATTCGTGTTCGGGTGCGCACCATATTCATTAAGATCTGATGAATAAGCCTTGGAACGGGTAAGCATTTGAGCGTGTACCTCTAAACCAATCACCGATTCGTATCTGTCTCTTAATTCTTTCTCCATAATCAAATTCTTGAGATAAGTTCACTCAAAATAAGTGTCATTTTCGGTTCCTCACGGTTTGCTACCTCGATTACATCTTGTAGCGACACCTTATGAATTTTTCCGGGAACACCAAGATCGGTGATAATCGAAATCGCAAAACAAGGAATATCCATGTGACGAGCCACAATTATCTCCGGTACGGTCGACATTCCTACAGCATCTGCACCAATAACGCGAAGGTATTTATATTCAGCAGGTGTTTCCAATGTTGGCCCGGTAAGACCTACGTAAGTGCCGACCGAAACTTTAATGTTATTTTCTGCTGCAATTCTTTGTGCCAGAGAAATCATCTCAGGATCGTATGGCTCACTCATATCCGGAAAGCGAGGACCTAGTTCATCCAAATTTTTTCCAATAAGCGGGTTTGCGGGAAAAAGGTCAATATGATCATTCAGTATCATGATTTCGCCTACTTCAAAATCCGGATTTAACCCCCCGGATGCATTGGAAACGAAAAGGCGTTGAATTCCAAGAAGTTTCATAATTCGAACAGGGAAAGTAACCTGTTGCATGTCGTATCCTTCGTAATAGTGAAAACGACCTTGCATCGCCACAACTTTTTTTCCGCCTAATTCTCCGAAAATTAATTTTCCTGAGTGGCTTTCCACTGTAGAGACCGGAAAATTGGGAATCTCGTGATAGGGAATTTCATCAGCCACCTTTATTTCTTTTACGAGTCCGCCTAGTCCTGTACCGAGAATAATTCCTACAGTTGGTTGAATCGCAGTTTTACTCTTAACAAATTCAACAGATTGTTCAAATGGAGTCAACATAAGTTTGGATAACATTAAAAAATTCAGTTTCATTCTCCAGTCGGACAGTGATTGGGATGTAATACCATGGATATTCGTTAAGCTTCCAATCCGTAACGTGATTTCGTAATCGCGCGAAGTCCTTTTCTGTCGTAATGATCACACTTTTCTCTGTTGCAAAAGTATCAAATTTTTGATGAATCTTTTGAATGTCAGCCCACGAGAATTCGTAATGGTCGTTAAAAGATACACAGGTGACATCTGCTCCTCTTGATAGATGATTTTTCAATGGAGTAGGGTCGGCTATGCCTGTCACGAGCAGCACTTCTCTAAAATAACTTATTTTCTTTCCGAATGCCACGGGTTCGCCATAGACGATTTCCGAAAAGTTCAGTTTTTCTTTCCGGATATCTAGGGTGTCAGACCATTTTTGATAATTTTCTCGACCAACATCTTTACATTTTGTAACTATCACCATTTGTGCTCTATTCCGACCTATTCGACTTTCTCTAAGATCTCCGGCAGGTAGTAATAGGTCGGATGAATAGGGTTTGTTTGCTTGTGTGAGAAGCACATTGAAGCCCGCCTTTACGGCACGGTGTTGAAAGGCATCATCCAACAAAATAAGATCTATCGAAGGCTCAATGTCCAGCAATTGAAGGATTCCATCCTTCCTGCTTTCACAAACGGCCACTATAACCTTGGATCCAAATCTCAAAGCATAGGAGAGAGGTTCATCACCTACATCGGAAGAGCAACTTTCCGAGGTTACTAATCGAAATCCCTTAGTAGAACGGCCATAACCGCGACTTAGAATAGCCACCTTTCTGATGTCTGAAAAATGCGAAGCCAGATGAATAACGTGTGGCGTTTTACCAGTTCCCCCCGTGCTAAGATTGCCAACGCAGATAGATTTTACGGGAATTTTCCATGAATGGAGTAACCCCAAATCGTAGCACTTATTTCGTAGAAGAGAAATTGCGCCGTATACTATCGAAAAGGGGAAAAGCAGTTTACGCCAGGGCATCTTGTTCGGAATTAATCACTTCATCAATCCCAAAGCAATCTTCATTCGTATCACACGTTTAGCTGAAGCATCAACTTTATTCTTGAATTCGGAGTCATTCCGGTATTTCTCAAGAATGTCATGGTGTGCTTTAGTTGCGTCAACAGGTATGAGAATGATATCACATCCGGCATTTACAGCTTTGACTTCACAATGTGGAATGCTCGAAACACCCCCCATATTCATTGCATCAGTTACGATAAGACCTTTGAAACCGTATTCCTCACGAAGTAATTTAGAGACAATAACTTCTGAGGTTGTGGCAGGCAATCCTTTAGTTTCGTATTTCAAATTATTTTGTACGGCAATATGAGCAACCATAACAGAAAGCACGCCGCTCTTGATTAATTCAGGATAATTCACAATTTCCTTCAGTTCTCCATCAATAGTTTGTAGCGATTTGTGCGTATCACCTGAAACGAGTCCGTGACCCGGGAAATGTTTCGCTGTAGCAATTATTCCTTGCGATTGCATTTGCTGAATGAAGCGGTTTGACCATGGAATCAAATTTTTAGGATTGTTTCCAAATCCACGGTAACCAACAGTTTTATTCGTCGCGACATCCACTACAGGCGAAAAGTTGTAATTAATTCCTATGTCTTTCAGTTCTTTAGCAATGATGTCGGCACATTCCAAAACCTCGGATTCAGAGGTAATCTCATTGGCTTTTCGAACTATTGGTGTTTGGGCAATTTTTCTGTTGAAAAGGGATGGTTCCGCATCTGCACTGTAAAGAAATGGCAGGTTACCTAAACTATCGTTAAGGGCCTCATAATTCATGATCCATTGTTTGAATTCAGGTTTTGTTCCGTTTAGCATAAGTACCCCGCCAATTATACGCCGTTTTATCAGTGATTTAATGGTTTCGTTTGTTTGTCCGAGTCTTCCCACGGCCGGCATAATGAGTTGCGCTACAATAGCAGTATCATCAAGGGTTTCGAATACTTTTTCCGTCCAGGTACTCAAATCCTTTTTTTCTGTTAAGAAATCCGTCAAAGTGAATGATTGTTCAATTATAGGCAACTCATGCTTTGAATTAAGTGATTTTTTTCCGGAAGCATCATTTTGTGCACATCCTTGAAAAAGGAAGCTTAGAATGGTAACAAGAGGTAGGAGCATCTTCATCATGGTCTTATTTTTCTTCAAAAATAAAGGATTCTTGGTGTATCCTATTTTTATCGCATATTTTATTTTCAAATCATTTTTAGCTGTTGACCTGAATTAGGCCATTATCTGGTAAAGGATCAAATTTTGTCACTTTTCTAATGTTCATTCGGAATTTTGGCGTAATTTAATGGTTAAAATCTAACCAAAAATTGATTAATATGCCTTCAATCAAATCTCTCGCTGAGGATGATCGTCCAAGAGAAAAAATGATGTTCAAAGGTCGGAATTCTCTTTCAAACGCCGAACTTTTAGCTATACTCATAAACAACGGAACACGAAAAGAATCCGCCTTGGATCTGGCCAGAAAATTGCTCATAAATGCTAATAACAATCTTCAAGAGCTAACGCGTTTCACTTTATCTGATTTTAAAAAAATACATGGTATAGGCGACGCAAAGGCAATTACGTTGTTGGCAGCAATTGAACTTGGCAGACGTCGCCAAGAGGAGCAGACTACAACCATGCCTAAGGTGAATAGCTCAAAGGATATTTTTCAATTTATGAAACCTATGCTCTCTGATTTATCCCACGAAGAATTTTATTCGGTAAATCTGAACAGAGGTAATCAGGTGATTGCTATTCGTCAAATTTCAATTGGCGGAAGATCGGGTACAATAGCTGACGGAAAGATAATCTTCGAGCGGGCGCTGGATGACAAAGCAAGTGCGCTGATTCTTGTACATAACCATCCAAGTGGTCAGCAAAAACCTAGCACGGCTGATGTCTCATTAACTGAGAAACTCGTAAAGTTTGGAAAATACATCGATTTACCCGTGCTTGACCACCTCATTTTCTGTGAGAATGGTTATTTTAGCTTCGCCGACGAAGGCCTAATTTCCTAAAATAGTGTGAAAAAGATAATTACGATTATAGGTGCCCGACCACAAATTATTAAGTCGTCGGCTATTTCTAGAGCAATTTCAACTCGTTTCAATGACGCTTTGGAGGAAGTTATTGTTCATACCGGACAGCACTATGACGAAAACATGTCTTCCATATTCTTTGAGGAAATGGGGATCCCCCAACCGGCTTATAATTTGCAGGTGGGAAGTGGTACCCACGGACAACAAACTGCACGCATTATCGAAGGACTGGAATCAATCTATCAAAAAGAAAATCCACAAGCAGTATTAGTTTATGGCGACACCAACTCAACTCTTGCCGGAGCACTTGCGGCCGTTAAGATACACATACCCGTGATCCATGTTGAGGCAGGATTAAGAAGTTTCAACAAAGAAATGCCTGAGGAAGTAAACCGAATTTTGTGCGATCATATGTCGACCTTACTTTTTACACCAACAATTTCAGGGCTTGAAAATTTAGTACGGGAGGGATTCAGCAAAAAAACGGAACAAAGAGCGAGTCCGGACCATCCCAAGGTTTACCATTGTGGCGACATCATGTTTGATAATAGTTTATATTTTTCAGCGTTGTCAAGCGCAAAGTCTGTCATATTGGACGAACTTCAGCTCAGCAAGGAAAACTATATATTGGTTACCATCCATCGTGATTCGAATACAGATCATTCGTTGCACATGGAAAATATTTTTTCAGCCTTGTTGAACATACAAGAGGAGACCGGGCTATCGGTAGTCTTGCCTATTCATCCCCGCACTAAGAATAAGCTTCAGGAGCAGTTATCATCCGCTTTAATTACTCGTCTTTATGAAAATTCTAATTTCAGGATTATACCTCCCGCAGGCTTCCTAGATATCATAGCTTTGGAGAAAAATGCACGAATGATAATCACAGATAGTGGCGGACTCCAAAAGGAAGCCTATTTTTTCAAAAAGCCTTGTGTAATACTTCGTCCTCAAACCGAGTGGGTTGAGATCGTGGAAAATGGTAATGCTTTATTAGCTGAAAGTTCCTCTCAGAGTATTGTTGATTCATTTCAAATACTTTACAATAAGAAAGAATTTACCTATCCGCCATTTTACGGCGATGGGAATGCGGCAACGTTTATTTGTAACCGGATTGTTGAAGAACTCTGAAAAAATGTTACTTATCTACATCGAACAACTAACGCCGCGTTTAATTTACACGCTCGACTTCGTTCTTAAGGACAGGCAAGTTGAATATGAATTAACCGATGATTCTGAAAAATTCCAAACTTTTCCGGGTGCAAAACTGAATTATTCAAATCGACATTTCGAAGGCATTCTTAATTTGGAACCGTCGCCCATATTGTTTGATGACAAAATTCAGGTCTATGGTATCGATGTAGGTATATTTGAAGATGAGGAATGCCTAAGTATAAATGGTCGAATTGATCCATTGGGGGCGCTATTTTATGTTATCAGCAGAATGGAGGAGTACGACTCTAAGATAGTTGATAAACACGGTCGTTTTCCTTCTTCAAATAGCGTGCTATCGAGGTTTCAATGGCTTGATAGAGTTGTTTGTGATCGCTGGGCGGAAGCTTTTTTGTTGTTCTTGAAAAAAAATGGTCTGATTCTGAAATCTGAATCCATTGCGTATGCGATGGTTCCTACTTTTGATATTGATAATGCCTACGCCTATAAGCTCAAAAGAGGATTACGCCATTGGCTCGGTATCGCGAAAGATATTGTTAAAGGGAGAACATACAGAATTATCGAACGAGAACAAGTTATCTATGCAGGACACAAGGATCCTTATGATACATATGAACGCATCTCACGGCTGAAGTTAGAGGGTTTTGATGTTCTTATATTTTGGTTGTTAGGCGACTACTCTAAATTTGATCGCAACATTTCTCACCGCAACAGAAAACATCGGAAACTTATTCAACGGATGACTAAAGTTGCCCAACTTGGAATTCATCCAAGTTATAAATCAAACAGTTATGAATTTTTTCTAAATGCGGAAAAGGAGCGACTTGAGCTTATTATTAATCAAGACGTAGATATGAGCAGACAGCATTTTTTGAAAGTGCATCTACCTTACACGTACCAACATTTGGAAACGGCCGAAATACGCCATGACTATTCGATGGGGTATCCTGATCGTTATGGATTTAGAGCAGGTACAGCTCGTCCGTTTAAATGGTTTGATCTTGAGTTTAATCGTATTTCCAATTTAACGATTCATCCCTTCGCATATATGGATGGTACACTCCATGAGCACATGAATTTAACTGCCAATGAAGCAAAACAAATCATTCGTCAATTGCATGAGGAGGTGTTCCGATATGGGGGTGATTTTGTATTCATTTGGCATAATGAAACAATTGGTGATTATGACAAATGGAAAGGTTGGCAAGAAGTTTTTGAGTTCACCTTCAAGCTAAAGAATTTACATGAATAAAAATATTTTAGCCATTTCTACAGGACTTTTCGTTCTTGCGATTGCATTAGGGGCATTTGGAGCACATGGATTGAAATCACTGATCGAAGCAGATCAAATTTATATTTTTGAGGTAGGGGTGAGGTATCAGTTCTTTACCTCGCTGGCACTCATGATTTTGGCGTTTAATTTTCATAAACTTACCTTTTCTCTGAAATGGGTTCTTCGCTTAGTTGGAGTGGGAATTACCATGTTTTCCGGCTCAATTTACCTGCTTTCCCTTAGTGATTACATCGGAATATCCTCTAAACTGATTGGACCACTAACTCCTGTCGGTGGGATGTTGATGATTACAGGATGGGGTATCTTTATATTTAAGTTAGTTCGTTCTTGAATTGAGATGATTAGAGCAACGATATTAGGATCCGGAACCTCACAGGGCGTTCCCGTAATAGCTTGTGATTGCAGGGTCTGTTCATCTCATGATCCTAAAGACAAACGATTGAGGAGCAGTTTGCTCATTGAGCTTGAGGGTAAAAATTACGTCATCGATGCCGGTCCGGATTTTCGGCAGCAACTCCTCAGGTCAGGGATTAAGCACCTGGAAGCCGTTCTTTTTACTCATGAACATAAAGATCACATAGCCGGGTTAGATGACGTGAGAGCTTTCAACTACCGACAAGGTAAACCAATGGATATTTATTGTACAGAAAGTGTCGAAATTGCCCTCAATAGAGAGTTCCATTACGTGTTTTCTAAAGACCGATACCCCGGTATTCCTAAATTAAAACTTCATCGAATTACTTTGGAATCCTTCGAATTGCAAGCTGGTTATACGGTTGTTCCAATTGAAGTAATGCACTACAAAATGCCGGTTACAGGATATCGAATTGGTGGTTTAACCTACATCACGGATGCTAAAACGATATCAGTTGAGGAAATGAATAAGGTAAAAGGAACAGAAGTGCTTATCATTAATGCCTTGCATCACTCGCCTCATCTTTCTCATTTTAATCTAACTGAGGCGCTCGAATTTATTGATCAGGTAAGTCCCAAAAGAGCATACCTAACACATATTTCGCATCTTTTTGGCAGACATGAAGAGATTGAACGGATCTTACCGCCCAATGTTTTTCCTGCTTTCGATGGTTTGCAGCTGGAAGTTCACTGAAAACTTTCGACAATTCACCTTAAATACAACACCGTCTAATGGGTTTTTAATTTCCCAAAAATGCCATGCCATATTTTTAGATTCAAAATCGATCAAAATATGGAAAAAGAAGAGTCATTCAGAATGTACGAAAATCGATGGTTAGAAATTCTTTCGTTAAGCGGTCCGGGGGTAATGATTCCTTTTCATTTTATACTTATTGGAGTTCAGGTCATGATAGGTTGGAATTTTCTAGAGGGTAAAAGCATTTTTGGAATGCTTATCCTTTTTTCATCAGGTTTGCTCGCATGGACTTTAGCGGAGTACATTCTCCATAGGTACTTGTTTCATTTCAAGAATGATCATCCATGGGTGAAGGCTTTTCATTTTGCCATGCACGGTTATCATCATGAAGAGCCCCATGATGCAAACAGGTTGTTTATGCCTCCTGTTCCAGCGCTACTCTTTTTAACGCTTTTCTGGGGAGTTTTTTACCTTTGTTTCGAAGGAGGTGTTTGGTTTTTTCTTCCCGGTTTTGAGTTAGGTTATCTTCTTTATTCTTTTATTCATTACTCAGTACACACTCGGAAAGCACCTAAAGGTTTCGAAAAATTGTGGCATCACCATATTATTCATCACTACAAGGAACCCGAAAAAGCCTTCGGTGTGTCTTCACGTTTTTGGGACAGAGTATTTCGAACTCTTCCGCAGATAAACAAATAATCATTTGGTTTTCAGTCCAATTACATTTGGTAATTTCCAAAACTGATCGTTTTTGTCTGTGGGATATGTGTTGGAAACATAGCTACCGAATTTTTCAATGACTGTTTCACCAATACATACATATAAACTTGTTTCAGGCCCCCCTTCAAGGTAAATGGCATTGGTAAGTTTAAATGGGAAATCCATCATAAAACGAATCATTTCGTTGTGCGTATATGGGGATCTTGTGAAGATAAAATAGATTTTATTTTCTTTATCCCTTGCTGCAACTAGCATGCTGCAGGATTGATTTCGCTTGTTCCAACTCAAGGGTTTTCCGTTGCAGTCAATCATTCGCATCCCTTGAGCATAGGTATGATAACGGTTGTTTACGCTTTCCCAGGATTCACAGTTTAGATCCAGTATATCGAATTGTTGTTTTAACGAGTCAACAGGATGCATGGCGATCATTGCTTTGTAAGAAGGATTGAAATTTCGGTTGTTGTAATGCCGATGCGTTTTCATATACCCTCTGTGAAGTAGTCCATTGCTTAATTCGTACATCCCTGCGTTCATAACGATATTAAATGCAAAGGTGTCGGCCCATTCACAAACAGTTTTTTTTGTTTTATATTCAGTAGCAGTGATCAGGTTGAAATCAAATCCACGGGGATCTATCCTGAGTATGGTAAGCTTTGAGTTGCCAACGATCGAACGTTTCGGTGCATCAGTTTCTATTAGGTCTATGTCTTTAGCGAGTTTTTTCCAGGTATAATCGGGCTTTGACAGTGGTATGTTGATAACTGTGGAGTTTGAATCGGTCACTTGACTAATAATTTCCGAGTAAAAAATTAAAACTAGTGCCGATATGACATATTTATATTTCATCGTTCCAATCGAATTTTTTGGACTTAAAGGGAAAGAGTTCATAGAGTTCTCCGGAGTAGTAAAATTGGAAACCGATTGCGCCAAATGAGTACTTTTTGTCTCTAATTTGAATGGTCGACCCACCTACACGGGGATTTGACTTTGGTTGAGACTGTGGAAATCCAACATTAAAGAGGGTTACCAATATTTCCGGCCTGTTATCGATGGGGTACCCTGCCTTTTCCCATTGCATTTTTACTTGTTTGAGAAAAATTGCTGCGTACAAGTAAGAGAAAAAATGATTCTTGAAGGAGGTTAAACGGGCAATTCGCTCACCGGACGTGTCGCTCCCTTGAATATCCAGGAGATGTTCGTATTTTTTTCCCAAATAATAGACACTCTTGCGATCTTTTAAATAGCGCTCTATTTCCTTAGCTGTGTGCTCCTTTATACCAGTGACGCCGAATGAGAATTGTGATTCTACTGATAGAATTTTTAGGGGTGCAATCCATTTTTTGTAGGCCTCCCTTCCGGAATTGAATAAACGGATCTGTTCACCTACGAGACAGGAAACGATGAGTCGAGGTTCAACACCCGTAAGAAGGGCGGCGGAGTCGATGAGTTTTTTATCTTTTACCACGGCCTGTTTGAATGTCTGCCATTCAGCAATATTCATCCATTCGTAGGCGCTTTCATGCTTTACGGATGGTTTTCGATGCTTTTTGTTGAAAAAATAAGTCGCAATCTCTTTTGAGTAGGACTTATTTTCCTTCAGTTCAATATCTACGGCATCCAACATTCGAAGTATTTCTTCAGGGTTGTGTCCCTTGCGATACGCATGGAGAATGAATTCTGCATTCTTTGGGTAATATTTATGAAGTATCAGAATGCGGTGAAGGGCTTCGTGGTCGTCATAATTTACTTTGTCATGTATTTTTCTGAAGGATTGATCGTATTTGTCCTGCATCTCTGTAAAGTACCTGTTATTGGCGTCTACAACACCGGAATCGTTCGTCCATTTCAATTTGATAGCAAGGTAAGACAACGTTAAAAAAAGTCCGATTAGGGCAAAAGCTATGGTAATAATGTATATCGGAATCTTAATCCATCGTTTGCTTAGTAGAGGCATAATGTATATTTCGGTTTGTCAATGCGAACGCAAAAATACGATGAAGGTTTCTCATTTATATCCCCTTTGCCTGATTAAAGGGTTGGAGAAACACATTTAACTAAAAAATCTATCTTTGCACCAAATTTAGAAGTTATGGCAAACAACTTATTAGCAGGAAAACGAGGAATTATCTTTGGTGCATTGAACAGTCAATCCATTGCTTGGCATGTAGCTGAGAAGGCACATGAGCAAGGTGCTAAATTCGTCTTGACTAATGCTCCGATAGCTATGCGCATGGGTGAAATCAACGAGCTAGCCACTAAAACCGGTTCAAAAGTCATTCCTGCCGATGCAACCATTTTGGAGGATCTTGAAAAATTAATTTCGGAGTCTATGGAAGTGTTGGGGGGTAAAATTGACTTTATTCTTCATTCCATTGGGATGTCTGTAAATGTGCGTAAGGGGAACCATTATACGAATGAAAATTATGATTATACGCTCAAAGGACTTGATGTATCCGCATTGTCGTTTCACAAAGTAATGCAAACAGCCTTGAAGCTTGATGCCTTGAATGAGTGGGGTTCCATTGTTGCCCTAACCTATATTGCCGCGCAACGTGTATTCCCGGATTACAACGATATGGCCGATAATAAGGCTTATCTGGAGTCAATCGCCAGAAGCTTTGGTTACCACTATGGTGTAGCGAAAAAAGTTCGGGTGAATACCATTTCTCAGTCTCCAACCATGACAACTGCGGGAAGCGGTGTCAAAGGATTTAGTGAATTCGTTTCTTTCTCTGAAAAGATGTCCCCGCTTGGAAATGCGGATGCAAATGCTTGCGCTGATTACTGCATCACGTTATTCTCGGATCTAACTCGCTATGTTACCATGCAAAACCTATTTCATGATGGAGGTTTTTCAAACACAGGTGTTACAACGGATGTAATTGAGCGCTTTGGTCAACAATAGTACCTTTCGATAAAATGAGGTGGCGTTAAAAGAATTATGGTGAATGATTCTTTTCTGTTACATCTTAATATCAAATCGATCGAGGTTCATCACTTTAACCCACGCTTTAACAAAGTCTTGAACAAATTTTTCTTTAGCGTCATCGCTGGCGTAAACTTCTGCTAGTGCTCTTAGTTCGGAATTAGATCCAAAAATCAAATCTGCTCTTGAGGCTGTCCATTTGATTTCACCGGTTTTGCGATCTCGACCTTCAAACAGCTCTTTGGCATCTGAAGTGGCTATCCATTCGGTTTGCATGTCGAGTAAGTTTACAAAATAATCATTACTTAAGATATCGGGTCTTGAAGTGAAAACACCGGTTTTCGAATCATCAAAATTAGTTTGAAGGACTCGCATTCCGCCTATAAGAACAGTCATCTCGGGAGCAGTGAGTGACAATAATTGAGCTTTATCTACTAATAGCTCTTCTCTTGAAATGGTATATGTCTTTTGTTTATAGTTTCTAAATCCATCCGCTAATGGTTCCAATACAGCAAATGACTTTACATCAGTTTCATCTTGACGGGCATCCATACGACCGGGAGTAAAAGGAACGGTTATGGCAACTCCGGCTTCATTTGCGGCTTTTTCCACTCCCGCACAGCCACCCAGAACAATCAGATCGGCCAAAGAAACTTTTTTAGCTCCTGATTTTGCTTGAAAATCACCTTGGATCTTTTGATAAACGCGAAGTACTTTATCGAGTTGTTTTGGGTTGTTGACTTCCCAATTTCTTTGTGGCTCCAACATGATTCGTGCCCCGTTGGCGCCACCTCGTTTATCTGAAACCCTGAATGTGGAAGCTGATGCCCAGGCAGTTTCTACTAATTCACTAATGGAAAGTCCTGAATTCAATAGGTTCTTCTTCAATCCTTCGATATCTTGTGCATCAACAGTTACATGATTTAATGGCGGAATGGGATCTTGCCAGATAAGTTGTTCCTTTGGGGCTTCAGGACCTATATAACGCGAACTTGGCCCCATGTCGCGGTGAGTTAATTTAAACCATGCCCGGGCAAAGGCTTCTTCAAAGTCTTTTGGATTTTCCATGAATCGTTTTGAGATCTTTTCATATTCGGGATCAAAACGTAGAGAAAGATCTGTAGTGAGCATTGTCGGTTTGTGTTTAACGCCAGGATCGTAAGCATCCGGAATTGTAGCCATCGCTCCTTTGGCTACCCATTGTTTTGCTCCGGCCGGACTTTCAGATAATTCCCATTCATTATTGAATAAGAATCTAAAGAAATCATGACTCCACTTTGCAGGTGTGCGGGTCCATGTAACTTCAAGTCCGGAAGTTATGGCGTCTTTGCCCTTACCGGTTCCATGCGCATTATGCCAACCAAATCCTTGAGCCTCTATAGGTGCAGCCTCCGGCTCAGGGCCGATATTTGTCGCTGATGCAGCACCATGAGCTTTACCAAATGAATGTCCTCCGGCAATGAGTGCTACTGTTTCTTCGTCGTTCATACCCATTCTACCAAAAGTTTCTCGGATATCTTTTGCGGCTAAAAGTGGGTCAGGTTTTCCGTTTGGACCTTCGGGATTAACATAAATGAGTCCCATTTGAACTGCGGCAAGAGGGGATTCTAATTGTCTGCCTTCTGAGTAACGTTGATCTTCAAGCCATTTTTTTTCTTTCCCCCAATAAACATCTTTTTCGGGCTCCCATACGTCCAAACGTCCCCCAGAAAATCCAAAGGTTTTAAATCCCATGGATTCCAGGGCAACATTACCTGATAGAATCATCAAATCAGCCCATGATATCTTATGTCCGTATTTTTGTTTAACAGGCCAAAGCAATCTTCGTGCTTTATCCAAATTGGCATTATCGGGCCAGCTGTTGAGAGGAGCAAAGCGTTGTTGTCCGGCACTTGAACCACCTCGCCCGTCTCCGGTTCGATAAGTTCCTGCACTGTGCCAAGCCATCCGGATAAATAGTGGCCCGTAGTTTCCGAAATCCGCAGGCCACCAATCTTGTGACGTTGTCAATATGGATTTTATATCTTGCTTAAGCGCAAAATAATCTAACGAGTTGAAGGCCATTCTATAATTAAAGGTTTCATCCATTGGGTTGGAAAGGGAGGAGTGTTGACGCAACAGATCCAAATTAAGTTGATTTGGCCACCAGTCTTTATTCGATGTACCGGTAATTGTATTTCTCTCTGCGGAATTGTTTGTCGTTGCAACACTTGTTTTCTTCGATTCTTTATCGTGGTGAAAAGGACATTTTGCGCTGGTATTCAAATCCGTTTGCGCCACTCCGACAGAAGCTACTGAAAGACTAAAGGATAATATGGTTTTTCTCATCTGTATTATTCTTTTGAAAAATTAAAATATCACAGGATTATAGTTGTTTTAACAGAAGTAACCCATTTGTGTTCATCAAAATTATCATACCACTGTACCATGTGTTGTGAAAAGAATGGTGTTTTACACCACACTGATATTTCACGGAAATAAGTTTTTTGAATTGTCTTTTTAGTGCTCTCGTGCGTAAAAATTGATTCCAAGTTTTTTGCAATTGGAAAGATAATTAGTGTAACAAGACAATTGTCGTGATTTAAATCTGATGCCCCGTATGTTCAACAATCATGAAGAATAAATCAATGAGATGTCTTGGATGAGGCGAAACCTATTCCTCATCTAGTGGGATCGGTTCATTGTTCATAAATGCCTCAAAAGAACCGATAGGAGCAAAGTCAATATTGATTAACGAATAATCGTCACGTTTAATGATAAAGAGCAAACACTTTAAATTAGAACGATTTTTTTTTGGCACCTTATCCCAATTTAAAATGTACTAGATTTTTAAAATTTTAAAAGCAATTTGTAAATTACAATCATTACAACGAATAGTTGTGTTATCCTCTACTTCAAAGGTATTCAGATCAATATTGAGTTCATCAGAAAGATTAATTTCACAAATAGGACAATTAATTGAATCACACATATTTAATTTTATTGGGAATGGATTTATCGAAGGTATTTCTATTGTGTAATCTAACATACTTCTGAGATTAGGGGGTGTCCCGTTGTTTCTTTCAGTTTGGTAATTTCCTCCTCTAATTTAGGGTTTTTCATAGGATTTGAGTGCTCAAATCCTTTTATAGATCAAATATTTTCTTTCTCCATTGAAATCCTACTTGGAACTTTACCATTCATTCCTGAATAAACTATTTCAAAAGACCTTCGATTAGTAAGAACCAAGAATCAATATTTTCTATATTTGTCCTTATAATTTAAAGACCTTTAATATGGCTGTGAAATCCGCAAAGCAACCAACCAAAACAACGAAAAAAGCTGTTGCTTCAGGTAAAACTAAATTTTCTAAGGAAACATATATTAAGTGGTATAAAGACATGTTACTTATTCGTCGCTTTGAAGAGAAAACAGGTCAGTTGTACATCCAACAGAAGTTCGG
>JBIKYP010000120.1:0-4833 GCA_044355195.1 Crocinitomicaceae bacterium
TTGAATTTTTAACTATCGAAAATACAAGGTTTTTCAATTGAAATAGTGATTTAAAATTGAAAATCATAAAAACAAATAGCACAATAGGGAGTGTAATAATCGATGCTCCCGAGAGTAAAAGAATAAAACCGATAAGCAAAGGAATAAGCTGCTCTAAAGGGAAAGAATATCTCAAAAGATCAAAAAAACCTTTATAATTATGGAGCTCTAATAATGACATTCTATTTATGACCGGCACATAGATCACATAGGCTATTCCTGTACCAAGCATCGCATAATGATAGCTTACGTCAAAAAAATACACGATTATCAATGACGCGAGAATATTAATAACAAGTGCAACGAAAGCAACCGCTGCTATACTTCGTTCCTTTTTTCGTGCCATTAGTAGAACTGGGGCACCAAAACAGTTGGTGTAAATGAGTTTTGTCAGAAGGATTATGTTAAAGGCAACTATCGTGTTGGTATACGCAGGGAATAAAGTGATAAAAAAGGGGAATATAGCGATAGCAGAATAACTCATAAGTGAGACAAGCGATGTATAATATCCTTGTATAATGCCAATCGTTTGAATAGCAGTTTGATTATCCGAATTCGCAAGGCGGTTTATCATCTTCGGAAAAATCAAGAATACGAATGCACTCAACAGTAATTCAACAATATTCGCTAAGGAGAATGCAAAGTTAAACAGTCCAAATTCTTCTACAGTATAGAAATACCCGATAATATTTCGTGTCGTAAGAAGAATAAAATAAAAAGATGCATTGTATATAAAAAAATAAATTCCTGATTTTTGAATTTGTGTAAGTAGTTTTTTTGAAAAATTGAATTGAATTGTTAACGGTGAATTATACAGAAACAGGAGGAGTGCTATAACATTGGCAAAAATTATTCCTAGTAATAAGTGATCTATTAAATCCTCCTTGAATAAAATATATGTTCCAAGCATAAAAATTGGAACAATCCCTTGAAAAAAGGTGATTTCTTTTAATCGATTATAGACGCGAAAAAGATTCATCAATATTTTATTGAAGTAACTAAGAATAATTATTACTAAAACATAAAACAAATATGAGTCAAAATGATATTTATCACTTGTACTAAACCCAATTAAGTGACTAGCAATAAAAAAAAGAATAACTACACCACAAAGTAATGCGGTAAGGGTTAGTGAAGCATTAAAATTGAATGTAACAAATTTCTTATTTTGTTTGTGAATAGCTGCCAGCGCATTAAATGAACTAGGTATTCCAAAATCAAGGTGGGCAAAATACATAATGATTAATTGCGCATAACTCCACATCCCAAACTCAAATGGAGACAGTAACTTGGCGAGCATAAGGGTGTTAAGGAACTGGAGTGCATAGATTCCATAACGGCTAAATATATAGTTAAATACTTTATTTGAAATAACCTTACTTAGCATAATTTTTTAATTAATAAAATCCATTGTAAATCGTTCTCCTTTTTGAACGTCCTGATTGACCTTTTGCCCTAGGATTTCACGATAATACTTAGGATGTAACCCAAAACCCGGTCTAATTGAGCGCACATTTTCTATGGTTAAAGTCTCTCCAGCTTTTATTTCCTTTACCACATATAAGGATCGGCTAAAGTTCTTACCGGCTGCTTGTTTTTCTGTCAGCGTATAATCAACCTTTCCAATCGCTTTTTCAGCTTCACGCACAGCTTTTACCATATCTGTAAACTCCTGCTCATTCATGGAGAAGGAGGCATCAGGTCCACCGATGGATCTGTCCAAAATAAAATGTTTTTCAATGATCTTGGCCCCAAAACAAGTTGCGACAACCGGGACTGTACTACCCATGGTGTGATCCGAAAGTCCCGCAACTACCCCGAATCGCTCCCTGAAATCCTTTATCATTAACATATTAGCTTCTTCAATCGGAGCAGGGTAACTTGATGTACATTTCAACAATGCAATCTGGTCATTCCCCATTCTTTTGCAGGCATCTAGCGCCAATTCGATATCTTCCAGCGTTGCAATTCCGGTTGACAAAATCACAGGCTTACCCATGGAGGCCACATATTCGATCAACGGAATATCCGTGATTTCAAAGGATGCGATCTTGTATGCCGGAACATTTAATTCTTCCAGAAAATCTACCGAAGTTGGATCAAAAGGAGAGGAAAAGCATATCAATCCTTCCTCTTTAGCAACTTTCATTAGCTCGGCATGCCATTCCCAAGGTGTATAGGCTTCCTGATATAATTGGTAATAATTTTTTCCATCCCAAATCGAACCAGACTGGATCATAAAATCCTCTTTGTCGCAATCGATCGTTAAAGTATCAGCAGTATATGTTTGCAGTTTAATACAATTTGCTCCAGCACGCTTGGCGGCACGAACTGTTTCCAAAGCCGTTTCCAAACTTCCATTGTGATTTGCCGACAATTCAGCTATGATGAAACAAGGACTTGTTTCATCAATTGTATAGCTTCCAATTTTCATTCTAATACCATTTTTGTAATCAAGAGATTTTCTAAGGCTTCTCTGAAGGAGTCTATTTGAATAACTCCATTGGGTGCTTTTACTTTCAAAGGATTGACAGAAAGGATTGTTCCATTGGCTATCTGAAAATCGTATCCATCATCAGTGAAAGATATTCGGTCTATTGTTAGTTTGTTCCCCTTGGCATAAGTAAAAGCACCAGGATACGGATGCGCTTGCGCTCTCACCCAATTGTTGATTCTCTCCTTTTGCCAATTCCAATTGATGTGACCATCATCAGGAGTTCTTTTACCAAAATAGGTCGCTTTTGAATCAACTTGTCTTGTAAAGGTTAACTGATCTAGTTTTATTTTCATCAATACCTGCTCGATCAGTGGCCAATAAAGATGGTTGAATTTTTCCAAAATTGAGGCTCCTGTATCATGAGGTTCTATAGGTACTTCGATCTGTTCAATAATCTGCCCGGTGTCGCATCCCGAATCGATTAAATGTGCTGTTATACCTGTCTTCTTTTCATTGTTAATAATCGCCCAGACATGAGGGGTTCTGCCGCGGTATTTAGGGAGTAAAGAACCATGAACGTTTATAGCGTACTTTTTCGGGAAGTTAATTATGTCCTCATCGATCAAGAACAAGTAATTAATTGACAGTAAGACCTCACACTCTTTTTCCTCTAAAAATTCATTACAATTGCCGTTTCTTGGATTTCCCTTGAAAAAAGGAATCGCATTATCCGAACAAAATTCAATAATCTTGTCTGAATTAGAGTCAGTAAGTACAAATGAAATAGAATATTTGTCACTCAATTGCATCAGGATCTGAAAGCCTAAATTTCCCGAACAAAGTACTCCTAATCTCATGCTAACTTTGAATGAATAACAACATTGATGAAGTCACCGTTGTAAAAGCAGTGCTCTTTTAATCGAGCATCTAAAAAATAGTTGTTTTGAATCAACATTTCGTAAAGATGAGGTCTAAGGTCGAAAGCATATACGAACAATTTGTGAAGCTTCAGATCATTAAATGCTACATCTTCTATTAGTCTTAAATACACTGACCAATAATATTTAAAAAAATCCTTTTCAAGCTCGGTGTTCATAATAAACGAGATCTCTGCATGCCGATCGATCCAATTGATGTGTACCAATCCACCATATCCAATGCAGGCATCTTCTTTAAGAAAAGAATATAGAATTTGGTTCGGCTGTTCCTGATCAAATAATTTTGAAACAATGTTCTCGAAATAGGTGTTTTGATCTTCTTCGTTTAGTGGTCTAGCTTGACGCAAATGGTAGATCTGTTCATTACGCCATTTCATGATGTCCAAACGGTCTTCAAATCGAATCGGGACGATCGAGAACTCGCTATCTGAAAAGATCTGCTTATTTAAGGCTTTGTAAGAGTTCATATTTCAATTCGGCTAGTTTCCAGTCAATTTCATTGTCGATGTCTTGTACTTCAAGTGCATCAAGAGTAATACCAAAAGCATTGTTATTCATGATCTTACCGGACTCAATGAATCTAGTCGTTTTAATCCAATACCATTGACCTGCATCATGGTAGGCTTTCGGCAGATCAAATGTTCCGGCCATTTCAAAGCAACTTGGCCAATATCAGACATTTGAAGACTTCTTAATATTGGATAACCAAATTCTACCACCGGAAAAACAGAGTAAACATAATCGTTTTGCAACATTTCCAAACCCTCTTTTAGTCTTTTTGAAGAAACAAAAGGAGCAGTCGAATAACAACAACAAACATGATTATAACTTAAACCCATATTCGAGAATTCGTTTAAAACCTCGAGGATTACGTCCGCTGTTGTAGCAAAGTCGTTGGCATTTTCAGAAGATCTAAGAAATGGAACCATTGCACCATATTCTCGCGAAATTTCAGCGATCTCCTCGTCGTCAGTAGAAACCATAACCACTTCAAACAATCCAGAATTCAATGCTGCCTCAATGGAATAAGCAATGATCGGTTTTCCGAGAAAATCACGGATGTTTTTTCTTGGAATGCGCTTGCTCCCTCCGCGTGCCGGTATGATGCACAAATTAGACATTGTAATAATCTAAAATGGTTTGGATCACGAACTCCTGTTCTTTTTTTATTAACGTTGGATACATCGGTAAACTTATGCAGTGCTTATAATATTCTTCTGCATTAGGTCTATCCCCCTCCTTCCAACCAAGCTCGCGATAGTAAGGCATCAAATGACATGGAATATAATGGATCTGTGCAAAGATCTTTTTACTTCTCAGATAATTGTATAAACCAAGTCTGTTATCAACTTCTAGTACATAGAGGTGATAGGCATGGCCTTCGACAACACCGGACTGCCCTAAAACAAATGATTTGTC
>JBIKYP010000055.1:0-15804 GCA_044355195.1 Crocinitomicaceae bacterium
ATAATAGTAACTTAACCGAAGAAGCGCTAATGGTCATCGAAGGAAAGCCTTAATTCATGACTGCTTCTTTAAATAACAATTTAATATGGCAAGATACAGAGGTCCAAAATCAAAAATTGCGCGTCGCTTCAGAGATCCGATATTCGGTCCGGATAAGGCGCTTGACAGAAGAAGTTACGGTCCGGGACAGCACGGTCCGTCAAAAAGAAGAGGTGGAAAGCAATCAGAATATGCTATCCAGCTAGGTGAAAAGCAAAAGGCAAAGTATACCTATGGTGTCCTTGAAAGACAGTTCGCAAACTTGTTTGAAAAGGCATCAAGAATGAAGGGTATTACAGGTGAAATTTTGCTGCAATTGTGTGAAGCTCGTCTCGATAACACGGTTTTCCGTTTAGGAATTGCCCCGAGTCGAAGAGCTGCGCGACAATTGGTTACTCACAGACATATCACAGTCAATGGCGATGTGGTTAATGTACCATCCTACACCCTGAAAGTTGGTGACGAAGTAGGTGTTCGTGAAAAATCAAAATCACTTGAGGTGATTTCCTCGTCACTTTCCTCAAGTAACAAGAAGTTTGATTGGTTAGATTGGAATTCTTCGAACATGACAGGAAAATACCTAAGCACCCCTTCTCGTGAGATGATACCTGAAAATATCAAAGAACAATTGATCGTAGAATTATATTCTAAATAATAATAAATAAACCACATTGGCCTCGGGCTAAAGGGTGTGATCGAATTTCTTCAATCTTTCAGACCGCGCAACCCGAGAACAATTAAAAAGAAGAAAAGTATATGGCAATTTTAGATTTTCAAAAGCCTGATAAGGTAATTATGATCCAGTCCGATGAGCAACACGGACAATTTGAATTCCGACCTCTGGAGCCGGGTTATGGCATTACGGTAGGGAACTCCCTTCGAAGAATTTTGCTGTCATCTCTTGAGGGATATGCAATTTCATCAGTTCGTATCGAGGGAGCAGATCATGAGTTTACCACAATTAAAGGGGTGGTAGAGGATGTTACCGAAATTATTTTGAATTTAAAGCAGGTTCGATTTAAGCAACAAATTGAAGGCTCTGATAACGAAACAGTTGTTGTTTCGATTTCGGGTCAGGATAAACTTACTGCGGGCGACATTGGTAAATTTACATCAGCGTTCCAGGTTTTGAATTCTGATTTGGTTATTTGTAACATGGAACCAACCGTGAAACTGGAATTGGAGTTGACCATCATTAAAGGTCGAGGATATATTCCGGCAGAAGAAAACAAACAAGCAGGGGCTCCGTTTGGAACAATCTTTATAGACTCAATCTTTACACCTATTAAGAATGTTAAATATACGATTGAAAACTATCGTGTTGAGCAAAAAACGGATTATGAGAAACTTGTTTTTGACATCACAACTGATGCCTCTATTCATCCAAAAGATGCACTGAAAGAAGCTGCAAAGATTCTTATTCACCACTTTATGTTGTTCTCTGATGAGCGTATTACTTTGGATAGTGAAGTGAAGGCGGATAGTGAAGAATTCGATGAGACATCATTGCACATGCGTCAATTATTGAAAACCAAGTTGGTTGATATGGATCTATCGGTAAGAGCTTTGAATTGTTTGAAGGCAGCAGATGTGGAAACATTAGGCGAACTGGTTGCTTATAATAAAAATGACCTGTTAAAATTCCGAAACTTCGGCAAGAAATCATTGACGGAGCTAGAGGACCTCGTTGACAATAAAGGGTTGAATTTCGGAATGAATGTAACGAAATATAAACTAGACAAGGATTAGTATCGCGAAGAAAATAATAATGGCGTAATAGGTGGCAGAGCTGTGGCGATACCTTAAGACAGACTCGGTTAACCGTTACTTACGAAATTTAAGTTATGAGACACGGAAACAAAGTAAATAATCTGGGAAGAAAGTCAGCGCATCGTAAGGCGATGTTGTCTAACATGGCTTGCTCCTTGATACAGCACAAAAGAATCAATACGACAATCGCTAAAGCGAAAGCTTTGCGTACGTTCGTTGAACCACTTTTGACAAAGTCAAAAACGGATTCCACACATTCAAGAAGAACGGTATTTAGCTACCTTCAGAATAAAGACATCGTTACTGAGTTATTCAGAGAAGTAGCACCTAAGATCTCCAATCGTGAAGGTGGATATACACGCATCATACGCACAGGATACCGTTTGGGTGACAACGCAGAAATGTGTTTAATCGAACTGGTTGACTTCAATGAGCTTTACACAAATGATAAAGCGAAGAAAACTACGCGTCGTTCACGCAGAGGTGGTGCTAAGAAAGATGTCGCTGAAGCAACGATTGTGGAGGAAACAACTGCAGAGGTAGATGAGGATGTGGCTGAAGCTGATATAGATGTGGAAGCAGTGTCAGAAATAGTTGAACCTGAAGCAGATGCTCCGGCAGCTGAAGAGGCTACTGAAGAACCATCAGAGGATAAATAAGGTAACTTAACTTATAGGAGAAGGGGTAGTGTTCACATTGCCCCTTTTTTATTAACATGAAAGAGGGATTTCGTTTTGAAATTCTAACTTTGAGCAAATTTTTATTGATGGAGTCAAGAACCCCTGCATTTTTAGTCCTCGCTGATGGAACGGTGTTTCATGGTTTAGGGATTGGAAAAATTGGTACCACTTCGGGTGAAATTGCTTTCAATACCGGAATGACAGGTTATCAGGAAGTTTTTACAGATCCTTCCTATTTCGGTCAAATTCTGATTATGACAACTGCACATATCGGAAATTATGGGATGCATTCCGAAGAAATTGAATCTGATACGATTAAAATTGCGGGTTTAGTTACAAAGAAATTTTCTGAAATTTACTCTCGTACCTCCGCTATTGGTTCATTGGAAGAACAAATGCAACAAAGTGGAACGGTAGGTATTACTGATATTGATACACGTGCTTTGGTTCGACATATTCGAAGTAGAGGCGCTATGAACGCCATTATATCTTCAGAAGAGCTAAACGTAGAAATTCTCAAAGAAAGATTAGCTCAGGTCCCGTCAATGGACGGGTTGGAGCTTTCTTCTAAAGTTTCTACTAATCAAGCATATGAGGTTAAGCCGGATAACGCGCTTTACAGAGTTTCGCTCATAGATTTCGGAGTAAAGAAGAATATTGTCCGTTGTTTGGTAGAACGAGGATGTCACGTAAAAGTTTTTCCGTTGAATTCCACAAAGGAAGACCTTGACTCATTTTATCCGGATGGGTATATGTTGTCAAATGGACCGGGTGATCCTTCTGCAATGCCCCAGTCAATTGATTTGGTTCGGGAATTAGTGGATTCGGGCAAACCAATTTTTGGTATTTGTTTGGGACATCAAATCTTTGGGTTAAGTCAGGGCTTGAAAACGGAAAAAATGTTCAATGGACATCGTGGGATCAATCACCCGATCAAAAATATAAAAACGGGGAAAGGTGAAATCACTTCACAAAACCACGGATTTGTGATTTCTAAGGATAGTGTGGAAGCTAATCCAAAGGTGAACGTGACACATATGCATTTGAATGATCATACAATCGCAGGAATTGAACTACTTGATAGGCCCGTTTTTTCAGTTCAATATCATCCGGAAGCATCCGCTGGTCCGCACGATTCCCGTTACTTGTTCGATCAGTTTATTGATAACATGAAACAATTCAAGAAATGAGTTATATCGTTAAAGTTGTTGGAAGACAAATTTTGGACTCACGGGGTAACCCAACAGTTGAAGTAGATGTTCATACTGCGAATGGAGTTGTAGGGCGCGCTGCTGTTCCTTCCGGTGCATCGACGGGTGTGCATGAAGCGGTTGAATTGCGTGATGGTGATAAAGGATTGTACCTTGGAAAAGGTGTGCTTCAGGCCGTTCAGAATGTAAATACCCTAATTAACGACGCCCTGCAAGGAATGGATGTATGCGATCAAAAAGCGATCGATACCGTCATGCTTCGATTGGACGGAACAGAAAATAAATCGAAACTTGGAGCGAACGCTATTCTCGGCACTTCACTTGCGGTAGCTCGTGCTGCGGCACAGGAGTCAGGATTAAGTTTGTACAAGTACATTGGAGGCGTAGGTGCTGTCACGATGCCGGTACCAATGATGAATATCCTGAATGGTGGCTCGCATGCAGACAATCTTATCGATATTCAGGAATTTATGGTGATGCCGTTCGGAGCTTCTTCGTTTTCTGAAGGTCTGCGCTGGGGAACAGAAGTTTTTCATCACCTCAAAAGTGTTTTGAAATCCAAAGGAATGTCAACCAACGTGGGTGATGAGGGAGGTTTTGCACCAAATTTAGGTTCGAATGAAGAAGCGATCCAAGTGGTACTCGAGGCGATAGAGAAGGCAGGTTTTCGTCCTGGAGAGGATATGTACATTGCTTTAGATGCTGCCTCATCAGAATTCTATGATGCTAAAAAAGAACGCTATGTTTTTCACTCTACCGGAGATGAAATGACATCTTCTGAAATGGTTGAATTCTGGTCGAAGTGGTGTCAGAAATACCCTATCGTTTCCATTGAAGATGGGCTGGCAGAAGATGACTGGAAAGGTTGGAAAAAATTGACTGATAAACTTGGCGACAAAGTACAATTGGTAGGGGATGATCTTTTTGTAACCAATTCAAAACGTTTGCAGCGTGGTATTGATGAGGGGATAGCGAATTCAATACTGGTTAAAGTGAATCAGATTGGTTCGTTAACCGAAACGATTGAATCAGTTCAATTAGCAATCAGTAATGGCTACACTTCTGTAATGAGTCACCGTAGTGGAGAAACAGAGGATAGCACAATAGCTGATCTGGCTGTTGCAATGAATACAGGTCAGATTAAAACCGGTTCTGCCTCTAGAAGCGATCGAATGGCAAAGTATAACCAGCTGATTCGTATTGAAGAGGAACTTGGAGATTCTGCTGTATATCCGGGCAAGAAATTTCGGTATCTTTAGACTAAATGCTATTTTCTTGATAACGGGCGGTATTCTCTAACTGAATAAGAAAAACAGCTCTATTTTGATTTCTTTTGACTTCATCCTCAAAGAAGCTAACATATTTGCCTCAATTCTTCAAATTGAGTGTAGTAAATGAATCCTTTTACGTTGGGAAGGTTCATTTCTGATAGGGTATCATTGTATTCCATTAACTGTTTCAAATCATTATCACTCGGAATTCCGGTTTTAAAATCAACGATCATGGTGTCTTTGCTTCTTAGTATCAATTTATCAGGACGTTGAATGCGCTCGCGATCAACGATGATTGGTTGTTCGGAAAGAATCTGATGTGCATTAGAGATTAATTCAGTATAGCCTTTACAGGCAAAAAGTTTTTCCAACATCTGATGTAAATCTTTAGCTCTGTGTTTTTCAATTTCGCCATTGAGTATCATTTCATGAAGCACGTCATTGATCTGGTTTTCATTATCTATTCGGGAAATTGCCAGGTGAAACAGATTTCCGATTAGTTGTTCTTCTGAGGGGACCTGATCTTCTCGGTTAAGGTCTTCATTTCTCAGGGAAATCTCAGGAAACCACAGCAGATCGTTCTCAATTGTGGGATAAAAAAAGGCGTCATTATTTACCGTATCACGGTCTTTTTCCCCTTTGACATTTAAGGTTCCGCTTTCAATAAGCAATTGACCGCTTTCGTTAATGGTGTGTGGTAGAGCAGAAAAATAGGCGTGTGCCTTTTTGCCAAAATTTTCACCGCTGTATTCATTGAGTACATACAAACGTTCTTCAGGTCGAGTAAACCCTACGTAACATAGATTTACCTTATCCGTAAAAATCTGCTCATTTTCAAGTTGATTTAAGCTGCGAATTTGTGGGATGGAGCTACCTTTAGTTAACCTCGTGTACAGAACAAGGTCTTCAATTTCAACTAAAAAGCGACTGTCCTTGTGCATTTCTGTGTTAAAGTTTAAGAAAGGAATGAGCACTACAGGAAACTCCAAGCCCTTAGACTTATGAATTGTCATGATCTTTAGAGCATCGCGGCTTTCAGGCAATTGAATCGCTAATTTTCCTTTGTCCTTTTGGTATTGATCAATGAGTCCCTTAAGATCAGGTCCTTTTTTGCGTTCAAAATCATGTACAAAGTCTGCAAAATGGTGTAGGTATGGATTCTTCAATTCTGTCCACCCCATCATTCGGTAAAACGATTCGATTAGTTCATACAATGTTTCATATTTCTTGAAAAAGGTATCCCGTGTTCCAAAATGTTCTGTGAGGAAACGTTGGTCATCAAAGTTGAGTAATCTTCGGCCTTTAGAATCCACCGAATGAACTATATATGATCGATAGTGCTCGTATGGGTTTGATTCATTTTTTACCCGAAAGAACAGATCAGCGAATTTTTTCTGTTCCATTTTAGATGCGGGTTGAAGACGGAGCTTTAAATAGGATATAATGAGTTTAATTTTTACCTCGTTCTGAACAAGTAACGATTCTGCAGACACAACTTTGTAATCCAGTTCATTAAGTGCAACTGCCCATCCGTTTGCCATCGCATTCGTATCGCTTAGAATACAAAGATCGCCTAGTTCATATCCGTCTTTTCGACATTCTTCGATCCGTTGAATTAACCAGCTCATTTGTGAATCAAATGAAGGATTGCCCTCTACAGATGTAATCTGCACATAGCCTGATTTATCTGACATAGCAAGTTGAGAGACAGAGTTATAATAATCTTTTGAGCCCTTAGGAAGATTACTTCGCAATATTTCGAAAAATGAATTGTTAAATTCAACAATTTCTTTTGCGGATCGCCAGTTTTCGCCAAGAGGTTCCATGAAGCCCATCCGATCGAAATAGGAAGAAATCGCGTCGATTTGAGTGCTGTTTTCCGGGTTGTAAATTTTTGGAAGCGCCACAAATTGTTCTGCTACGCCATTCTTAAAACGGTAAATGGATTGTTTGGGATCTCCTACGATGAGGTTAAGGTCTTTTTTGGAGATGGCCTCATGAACCAGAGGCACCATATTAAGCCATTGAAGTCTCGAGGTGTCCTGAAACTCATCCAACAAGAAATTCCGATAACGTGTGCCGAGTCGTTCGTAAATGAACGGGGCTTTCTCATCTTGAACTAATTTGGAAATGAGTGAGTTGAATTCTGAGATACGGATCTGTTGATCTTCTTTCTTGACGGTGTCAAGGGTTTTGGCGATGTATTGTAGTAAGGCCATATTGTAAAAGTTCCTTAAAAACGATCGGTGTGCCTCTACTTTTGGATAAAGTACGCTGTGTAAGGAATAAAGTTCACGAATCTTTTGTTTTAAGGTATCCGGGAATTCTCTTCCTGCGGGAACAGGAGAGTCCAGACTTTCCATATACTTGGCGGTAAACAATTTTTCGGTTTCAGGTATACGCTCAAAGGAAGCTAGTCTTTCAAGTGGCTTGGTTGCGTTGGACTTCCCGGGAAATCGATCTTCCGGAATTCCCAGTGAATGATAGAAGCTATGTAGACTTTTACAAGCATCCAGGAATGTTTTTTCCATTTCATGAACCAGATCCCAAAGTTCTTTTTTTGTGTGTGGTGAAAAATCCATCTGCAGTAAATGTCCTATGAGTTGCTGGTTTTTTTCTTTGGTCAGAATCATACTAAAGGAGATCAATCGCTCCCTAATATCCCAATGTTCACCTTCGTCCACATTCTCTTTTGCATAGGAAAGCATGAGTGTCGTCAATGTTTGAACGTCCTCTATTCCTAATTGACTCATTAATAGGTCAACCACACGTTCTATAATCTCTTTTTCGTTGAGGATTACGTCGAATTCACCCGGAAGATCCAAATCGCGACTGAAGGATCGTATCAAACGAAGGTTGAATTTGTCAATGGTCATCACATGAAAGTCCTCATATCTGTGTAATATTCCCTTTAATGCAATGGTTGCCCGATCGGTAACCTCCTTTGGTTTAATGCCCAATGCAGAGGCAAGCATGGAAACATAAGATATTGTTTTCTTATCGCTTGTTCCTTTGTATGCGACCTCATCGAGCATTTCTATAATCCTGGTTTTCATTTCGATGGCCGCCTTATTCGTGAAGGTCATGGCAAGGATTTTTGAAAATCGCGTCGAATCCGAGTGATCACCTAGTAAGATTTTCAGGTATTCTTTAACGAGGTTAAAAGTTTTTCCACTGCCTGCCGAAGCATTCAATATTTTTAAGGGTTTCACGTTTTGCTCTTTCATGAGTTTGGTCTGTTTAAACGAACACTCGAATTATAAATTTAGCAATATTTATTTCTTTAAATTTGGTATATGAAATATAGGGTAATTACTTTCTTTGGAGCGTTATTTATCGCTATAACTTCCTGCAAGAAGGAAACACCGGATTCTTCTTCTCAGGTGTCGAGTGACCAGCTGAAAGTAACCGTTCGGCCGACTTTTGGAACTTCAGATTTGAATTTAGATCAAACAGTCATTTCTGATGAAGGTTACGCTATTCAATTCACTGACATTCGGTTTTATTTAACCTGTCTCCAAGATACCTCGGGCAGAAAACTTATTGATGCAGCACTATTTGATTTTAGGAATAAAGGAATTGACTTATTTCAAGTAGAAGGGAAACCTTCAGATTTTCTCTCTATTAAAGGGTATCTTGGAGTCGATTCGAACTCTAATCACAAAGATCCAACTACCTTTCCCGTTAGTAATCCATTAAATATTCTTACGGCAAATGACATGCATTGGGATTGGAATCCGGGATATATCTTTGTTAAGATTGAGGCTAGGGTTGATACGATTCCTGATGGGGTAGAAAAGTTCAATCATGTTGTAGTGTTTCACCTTGGAGGGGGTAATTTGTTACAGAACATTAGTTTCAGTAATTTGAATTGGGTGTCATCGGGTCCTAGGCTGCATACCTTGGATTTTAAACTGGATCTTCAAAAGCTCCTTCGCAATGGAACAAACACTATCGATGTCAAAAAGGAACATTTTTCTCACTCGCTTTCAAGTGAATTTGCCCTCAGCGTGAAGGTGATTCAGAATTTTCGAGATGCCTTAATTCCGCTGTAAACTATGAGATTTTTATTTGTTATATTTTTTGGTTTGGTTTTCTTTTTGTCGTGCAGGAAGAATAAGGTCGGTTACAATCCGACGCCCTATCAACTGGAGATTCCCTCTCATTTTCCGGAAATGATTATTCCGGAGGATAATCCAATGACGAATGGAGGTGTTAATCTGGGACGTAAATTGTTCTACGAAGAGTTATTGAGTGGAGATAATTCAATATCATGTGCTTCCTGTCACGCCCCTGCAAACTCATTTACAGATCCTCAACAGTTTTCAACAGGTATTGATGGCATTAAGGGCAAACGAAACTCTATGGCGCTCATCAACTTAGGCTGGCAGAAATTCTTTTTATGGGATGGGAGATCCAAAAGCTTGGAGGAGCAAATTTTGGAACCTGTTCCAAATCCAATTGAAATGCACCAATCCTGGAAGGACGCGGTCGCTAAATTGAATGGAGACTTAGATTATCGTAACCTTTTTTTCAAAGCTTTCGGTGAACCGGGTATTGATTCTGTGAAAGTCACAAAAGCCATTGCACAATTTATACGCACGATGATTTCAGGAGAGTCAAAATATGACGTGATGTACAAATTCGAAAAGAAGATCCCGCTGAGTTCAAAAGATAAGCTCATACTACCTACCGTAACGTCAGAGGAATGGGCAGGCTATGACCTATTTAAGAGTATGAGCGGTGGAGATTGTATTCATTGTCATAGCGGAGCTTTAATGCATATCAATAAGTTCAGCAACAATGGATTGGACGCTACTTTTTCTGATCAGGGACGTGCAGGAATTACCGGAAACGTAAATGACATGGGCAAATTTAAGATTCCAACCTTGCGGAACATAGCATTAACAGCGCCATACATGCATGATGGAAGATTTGCGACTCTAGATGAGGTAATTGATCATTATTCTACCGGTTTGGTTTTGAGCTCTACAATAGATCCGTTGATGGAACATATCGCAACATCGGGTGTTCAACTTGATCCTCAGGAACACAATTTACTGAAAGCATTCCTACTCACGCTCACAGATTATAATTTCGTAAATAATCCCAAATTTCAGGACCCCGGACATTAGTTCTTTCAAATTTTGTTACTTTGTACTATAATTTCGTATTATGATTGACGAAAGAAGATTAACAACGGAGGAGAAGGCACTCAAGATTAACCTTACTTCCGATATCTACGGATGTTTTGCCGAAATTGGAGCAGGACAGGAGGTTGCAGCAAATTTCTTCAAGGCCGGAGGTAGTTCCGGAACGATAGCTTACACTCAGTCAGCCTATGATATGAAAGTATCTGATTCGATGTACGGGGAAGCTTCGAGATACGTTTGTGAAGAGCGGTTGCTGACTATGTTGGAAACGGAGTATGAAACACTCAAATTTCGTTTACCGGCCAAATACAAAGAATCGAGGTTTTTTGCCTTTTGTAATACGGTTGAATCGTTGAATTACCATAAGACAAATCAAGGACAGGGTTGGGTTGGAATTCGTTTTCAATTGGATCTGGAGGCAGAACCGAATGACGTCATATTGCATATCAAAATGCATGACAATAGCCATAAGGCACAGCAGGAGTCAATCGGAATATTGGGGGTAAACCTTATTCATGCATGTTATTTTCATTTCGGAGATTTGGATGAATTTCTGACACATCTTATGCATAGACTTCCGCGCGATCGGATGGAGGTAGATATGTTGCGCGTATCCGGACCTAATTGCGAAACTACAGATAATCGGATCATTGCACTCAATTTGGTAAAACGTGGCATTACCGATGCTACAATGTTTGACCTATGCGGAAATGTACTCCAACCTGCAACTGCTCTGTATAAAAGAAATATTCTCTTGATGCGCGGACGTTTTCGTCCTGTTACGAAGGTGCATATAGATATGATCGAATCAGGTAAAAAACAATTCATACGGGAGGACGGGGTCAGAGAAGAGAATCTCAGTGTTGTTTTTGAATTGACGCTAAAGGATCTTACCGCGGATGGTAAAATTTCTGTAAAGGATTTCGTAGATCGTGCCGAATTGTTGGGAACATTAGGTTACACTGTAATGATCTCCAACTACTTGAAACACTATAAAATGATCGACTATTTGTCGACCATTGCTAAAGGTCACAAAATGGGTGTAATTGCCGGTATTTATAACCTGCATACCATCTTCGACGAGCGTTATTATGATAATTTGCCCGGAGGACTACTCGAAGCATTCGGACGTGGCTTTGGGCATAATATGAAACTCTTTGTGTACCCTGCAAATAATGTCGAAACAGGTGACCTTTACGAACTTGACGACCTAAGATTGCCGAAGAATTACAATGGCTTAATCACATTTTTGAAAGACAACAATAAGTTGGAGAAAATCATGGAATTTGATCAGAAATTATTGCATATCATGTCTGACGATGTGCTTTCGAAGATTCGTGCCGGAGCTTCAAGCTGGGAAGATGACGTGCCCGTCGAGGTTGTGAAGGCCATTAAATTTTATGAGTTGTTCGGATATCATTCCAAAGAATCGGTGAATGCCACACATTAAAAACGCCTTGATTCGTTATAGAATCATTGATAAATGTTTGCGTAATAAGTATCGCCCCTATCCTACAAAAAGAGATTTAAGAGAGGCATGTGAAGAATCTTTGTATGGTGCTTCAAATGGAGCCAATATTTGTGATTCAACGATAGAAAAGGATATGCTTGCTATGAAATTGGAACATGATGCTCCTATTCGATACAGCAAAAAATATGGCGGATATTACTACCAAGACCCTGATTTTTCGATAAATGATATTCCACTTACCGAAGAGGATCTGAGTGCAATTCGTTTTGCATTGAAGACCTTGACTCAGTTTCGGGAAGTAAGTTTGTTTCAACAGTTTGGTAATGCAATCGATAAAATTGTGGATCGAGTTTCAATTTCAACTGATCCCCAGGATAAGGCTTTGGAGGAGTTCGTTCATTTTGAGTCGGCCGTATCTTCCGGAGGAAATGACTATTTACCCAAATTCCTTGAGGCTATCAAGAATTCTCTGATTGCAAGATTCATGTATACTAGTTTTTTGACAGGCAAAGCAAAGGAGCGCAAAGCACTGCCTTTGTTACTCAAAGAATATAGAAACCGATGGTATCTGATAACTCATGACCTGGACAAAAAGGAGATTATTACTTATGCTTTGGATCGATTAACTAATTTGGTCATTACGGATGAGGTGATGGAAAGACCGGCAACCTTTAATCAGGCGAATTATTTTAAATATGCCGTTGGAATTTCTGCTGATAATCGCGCTCAACCTCAGAGAGTCGTTTTAAAAGCGGATAATGTTGCCGCAAAATATATTGATTCACAGCCCTTTCATTCATCTCAAGTTAAAATTAAAGAAGGAAGGAACCGAACCACATTTGAAATGAACGTGTTGATCTCCGAAGAGTTAATACGGTCGATTTTATCTTATGGTGGTGAGCTGGAGGTGATGCAACCGGATATGTTGCGTAATGAATTGATGAATAGACTGAAAAAAATGAATGAATCATACGGACTTTGAAAAACCATAGGGCTCATTTTCTTACAGTCTTTATCTTCGCAAAAAATGATGCATGGAACTAATTGTTTCTTTACAAAACGGAGTTTATACAATCACGTTTAATCGTCCGAATGTTTTCAATTCTTTCAATCGTGAAATGGCCCTGCAATTGCAACGTGCCTTGGATGATGCTGAAAAAAATGATACAGTCCGAGCTGTTGTACTGACCGGTCAAGGAAAGGCATTCTGTGCCGGACAAGATCTTGCTGAGGCAATTGATCCTGAAGGGCCTGAATTACAAGCGATTGTCAGAGATCATTATAATCCAATCATTGAACGTATCAGAAATATTGAAAAACCTGTAATCGCTGCAGTTAACGGTGTTGCTGCGGGAGCCGGAGCAAATATTGCTCTAGCCTGCGATATTACAATTGCAAAAAGAAGCGCATCATTTGTTCAGGCCTTTTCTAAGATTGGGCTCATACCTGATTCAGGGGGAACATTTTTCTTGCCTCGGATCATTGGCTTTCAGAAAGCACTTGCATTCATGATGACCGGAGAGAAAGTGACAGCCGAACAAGCTGAGTCTCTAAACATGATTTACAAAGTGGTTGATGATGGTATGTTCGAAGATGAGGTTAAAAACTTCGTTGATACTATTGCTTCTTTGCCAACCAAAGGATTAGGGTTGACCAAAAGGGCTGTAAATCAATCTTTCAATCACAGTTTGTCTGAGCAACTGAAATTGGAAGAATATTTACAGACTGAGGCCGGACTGACCTATGATTTTCGGGAAGGAGTAAATGCTTTTCTGGAAAAAAGAAAGCCGATATTTAGAGGGGAGTGATGAATAATGATGGGTTCAGTTCGTGAGTCCTGTATGTGCAGTGTTGAGATCAATATAAAAAATGAAATAACATGAAAGTTGGAATAATTGGAGCCGGAACGATGGGTTCAGGTATCGCTCAACTCGCGTTGCAAAACGGTCATGAGGTGGTTTTGGCAGATGTGAATCAAACGGCAATTATTACGGCTAAAAGCTTACATAAAGCAGCATTGAATCGTTTGTTAGACAAGGGCGTGATTACAGTTGAACAATCATTGGAGATGATAGCCGGAATGCATTACACAACTTCAATGAGTGATCTAAAAGAATGCGGGTTGGTCATCGAAGCGATTGTAGAGGATCTGCAGGCAAAGCATAAACTGTTTTCTCAATTGCAATCAATCGTAAACGAGAATTGTATTCTTGCAAGTAATACATCTTCTTTATCTATTACAGCAATAGGGTCTGTATTGAAAAGGCCGGATCGTGTAATAGGAATGCACTTTTTTAATCCAGCACCCTTGATGCCATTGGTCGAGATTATTCCGGCATTGCAAACCTCAAAACATACGTTGGAAATAGTGAAAGAATTGATTCTGTCGTCGAAAAAGACCGGAGTTATTTGTAAGGACACCCCGGGATTTATTGTAAATCGTGTCGCACGACCTTTTTATGGCGAGGCTTTGCGTATTTATGAAGAAGGTCTTGCTGATTTTGCTACCATTGACTGGGCAATGACACATGTAGGAGGTTTTAAAATGGGACCATTTATGTTAATGGATTTCATTGGAAATGATGTAAACTATGCGGTTACCGAGTCGGTGTTTAGGGCATTTTATTTTGACCCAAGATTTAAACCCTCGCTAACTCAAAAACGCCACGTTGAGGCCGGATTTTATGGACGTAAATCAGGTCGAGGTTATTATATGTATACTGAAGGTGTCGAGCCCCCAATGCCAACAAAGGATGAAGAACTCGGAAGAATTATCTTCAATCGCATTCTGGTCATGATGATCAATGAGGCTGTAGATGCCGTTTTTTTGAAGGTTGCTAGTCCTGAGGATCTTGATTTGGCTATGATGAAGGGTGTTAACTACCCAAAGGGATTGTTGAAATGGGCAGACGAGATTGGATTGGAAAATGTGTTGTTGCAGTTGGAGGATCTGTTCGCAGAATATGGAGAAGATCGTTACCGTCCTAACCCTTTGCTCAGAAAAATGGTACGGGAGGATCGAGCCTTTTTTTGAATTCGTTTTTAATCGAGACAAAAGCGAGAAAGAATTGTAACAATTTTGTACCTTGTTGTCATGAAGAAGATTGCTTTACTTACATCCGGAGGTGATGCACCCGGAATGAATGCTGCTATTCGTTCAATTGTTAAAACATGTTTGCATCACAAAATAATTCCCTTCGGTATTAATGATGGATATCAGGGTATGATTCACGGAAGAGGCAGGGAGTTAAAATACAAGGACGTAGACAATATTATTCAGCTTGGGGGAACCATTCTTGGAAGTGCCAGATCTTTATTATTTCATCAAACCGAGGGTAGGCGAAAGGCCATTAAGTTTCTGGAAAAGATGGATATTAATGGATTAATCGTGATTGGAGGAGATGGCACCTTTACCGGTGCGGGTATATTGAGTGAAGAAATGAATATTCCTGTTATCGGTATCCCTGGCACTATTGATAATGACATTTTTGGAACGGATTTTACCATTGGATTTGACACGGCTTTGAATACAGTTATTGATGCTGTAGATAAAATTCGTGATACCGCATCAAGCCACCATCGGGTTTTTTTCATCGAAGTTATGGGTCGCGATGCAGGATTTATTGCTCTGCATAGTGCCATTGCGGGTGGGGCTGAATCCGTATTGATTCCTGAGGAAAAAACGGATTTGAATAAGTTGGCACATACGATTCGAAACAGTTACAAAGGCCGCCGAAGTACAATCATTTTGGTTGCAGAAGGTGATGATGAAGGACATGCATTGGATATACTTGGTAAAGTGAAGCCCCTGCTTCCTGAATATGATTTGCGCCATTCCGTTTTAGGTCACATTCAGCGTGGAGGAAGTCCGTCTGTTCAGGACCGAATTCTTGCTACACGCTTGGGTAATTATGCGGTGGAGTTATTGAGGAAAGGCAATACCGGACTAATGGTAGGAGTCAAGGGAGCGGAAGTAGTAAGTTGTCCAATGATAGATGCGATCAAAGAGCACGCCACGCCAAATTTGTCCTATTTGGAATTACTCGATGTATTGAGAACGAAATAGTTTTGATGAATTGTTTCTTCGGCTTTTTTGGTTTGGGTATGAAATCTATTTTTCAATCCTCTGGATGCTGTCCTATTCATTAATTACATAGATTTTTGCTGGGGTCTACAGGTTTTTTGTTTTGGTTTAGTAGTTTCTTTTTG
>JBIKYP010000056.1:0-15531 GCA_044355195.1 Crocinitomicaceae bacterium
GACGCCCCGTTTCTAATTCAATTTCCAATAAAAAGTAACGGTCTGAAGCTGCTCTAAGTTTATAATGAAGAATTGCCCTTTTTGAATTTGGCTGTTCTGTGTCAAACGCAAAGGATTTATTTTGCTTCTCATTTTTTTTCAGGAAGTGTACCAAGGTTCCTTGAGTTAAGGGAGGTTTACGCTCTACGATCGCCCAATAAATCTTCGTTGTTTCTTTGTCATGAAACTGTTTATTCAGCCTTTCAAGTGCCTTGCTGGTTCGGGCAAAGATAACCGTTCCTGAGGTTGGGCGATCCAGTCGGTGGACAACACCGCAAAACACATTGCCCGGTTTTTTATATTTCTCCTTAAGGTATACTTTAATCTTATCCGGAAGAGTCTCGTCGCCGGTCTTATCACCTTGAACAATTTCTGAAGGCTTCTTATTAACCACAATTAAATGGTTGTCCTCATAGATGATTTCGAGACTCACAGGCAGTCGCAAATTGAATCAGTATTGTTCCTTCTCATTTGGGAAATCGCCCGAGCGAACATCACGAATATAATTTTGAAAAGACGTCCTCATCTGTTCATAAAGATTATTGTACTTGCGCAAAAACCGCGGATTAAACTCATTATTAATCCCTAGCATATCATGAACAACCAACACTTGTCCGTCCACATCAGATCCGGCGCCTATACCAATCATCGGAATTGCAATGGATGTTGCAACCTCCCGTGCCAATTCCGCAGGTATTTTCTCTAGCACAATAGCGAAACAACCGGCTTCTTCGAGCAACTTGGCATCTTGCTTCAAACGCTCTGCCTCCTGTTCCTCCTGGGCTCTAACGACGTATGTTCCAAATTTATAAATGGATTGAGGCGTAAGTCCAAGATGCCCCATAACAGGTATGCCTGCTGTAAGAATTCGTTTAATTGATTCGATTACCTCTGTTCCTCCCTCTAACTTAACTGCATGTGCACCGGACTCCTTCATGATGCGAATAGCGCTTGAAAGTGCTTCTTTAGAGTTTCCTTGATAAGAACCAAAAGGCAGATCTACCACAACGAGAGCACGGTTCACCGCTCTAACGACCGAGGAGGCATGGTAGATCATTTGATCCAGAGTAATGGGAAGTGTGGTTTCATGACCTGCCATTACATTTGATGCAGAATCCCCCACGAGTATGACATCAATACCTGCTTCATCAATAATGCGAGCCATAGAGAAATCATATCCAGTAAGCATTGAGATTTTTTCTCCTGCATTCTTCATTTCATGAAGCGTATGCGTAGTTATTCGTTTAACGTTCTTATGTACTGACATAATTGAAATTTACATTTCAAAGGTAGAAAAGAATCAATTGGTATGATAATCAAGAAACACTTTGCACTTACGGTCTTCCGATATGGAATATGGCATCACCTTTATAAACCACCGGTGATTCATTAACACAAATAATATGACCGGACATAGAAGCCCTGACTTTTTTCTCATACTTTCCATAGGGATCAGTAACAACAGCAATTGTATCCCCTTTGTTTACCGAACTTCCATTCTTTACCGTGGCTTGAAACATGCCCGAATTTGGTGAGCGCATCCACTTACTTTCTGAAAGAATCAGGGGTGTACGATCTTTTGAAATGTCAATTTTAAAAGACCGCATCCCAAGGTGCGACAAAACTCGTTTAACCCCATTTATACCTTCTTCAACCACCTGCTCATCAATACTGTTCGCTTTTCCTCCCTCGAACAACAACATGTCCTTTCCTACCTCTACTATCGATTCTCTAATGGTTTTTGAGATATACGATGAATTCAAAATAAACGGAGGATTAAATATATGAGCCAATTCAACATTTCTTTGGTTGTCCAATACACATCTGATTTGAGGAATATTACTACGCTGGGATGCTCCAGTATGAAAATCAATAACCAGATCTACGAGAGGTGCAATCTCCTTCATGAAATGATATGCGAACTGAGAGGCAAGGGAGCCTGTTTTTGTGCCTGGAAAACTTCGATTTAGATCTCTACCATCGGGAAGCTCTCTTTTCATATTGAGGAATCCGAAAATATTAAATACAGGCAAACAGATAATAGTTCCAATAACGGGCTGATGAAATTTCTTACGAATAATTCGTCTGACAATCTCTACACCATTGATTTCATCCCCGTGCAAGCCCGCCATAAGCAATACGGTTGGACCATCTTCTTTGGCTCTATTAACAATCACAGGAATCTGTATAGGCATTCTTGTGTGCAAGCGAGCAACATCAAGGTTCAGCTCGACACTTTTTCCCGGGGCAATCTCATGACCAAGTATCACAAATTTCTTAGCTGCCATCTTACTCAGCGTTTGACATTCTTCTCGATGTATGAAATAATGCGCCCCGCAATATCTTCACCGGTTGTTTTTTCTATCCCCTCCAATCCGGGTGACGAATTTACTTCCAACACGAGTGGACCCCGTTCAGATTGGAGCATATCGACACCTGCAATACCTAAACCAACAGCACGCGCAGCCAAGATAGCAGTATATTTTTCTTCAACGGACAGTTCAATTATCCTAGAACTCCCTCCGCGATGTAAATTCGATCTAAACTCGCCCGGTTTACCTTGTCTTTTCATAGCACCTACTACTTCCCCATCCACTACGAAAGCACGAATATCAGCACCTTTAGCTTCTTTTACGAATTCTTGAACTATCACACGAGCCCTCAGACCATTAAAGGCTTCAAGCACAGACTGAGCCGCATTCTGATTTTCTGCAAGTACCACACCCAACCCTTGTGTGCCTTCAAGTAGCTTCAGTACAATCGGAGCTCCACCTGCGGATTCCACAACATGTTCAACATTTCTTGAATAGTTGGTAAATACCGTCTTCGGCAAACCGATACCCTCCTTTGACAATACTTGAAGACAGCGCAACTTATCTCGCGAATGAACGATACCTCTTGAACTTACAGCCGAAAAAACATTCATCATTTCGAACTGCCTAACAACCGCTGTTCCATAAAAGGTAACCGAAGCACCGATCCTAGGAATAACAGCATCAAAACCTGTCAAATAGTCGCTCCCGTAATAAATAGAAGGTCCTTTCTGTTCAATTTCAATGTTGCATCTCAAATGATCAACTACGTGGGAATCGTGACCACGATCTATTGCGGCTTCAACCAATCTTCGGGTGGAATACAGACCTGAATTTCTCGACAAAATGGCTATTTTCATGTGTCTATCAATTAGAGTAAAACATTAACCAAGGAAGGATCAACAATAAACCTTCTATTTAACAATTTGCGCCCTAGCAATATGGGGTACTTCATTCCATTCCGTTTTGTAAGCGAGAAATCCGTTCGAAATGTTTTTCCATGTAATGAAATCTTCAACTTCACAAAAAACCTGATTTGCTCGTGCCCCGTTGAACTTTTAACTTTTTTTTGCCTAAAATCCTCGAATCTGATCGTTTTACCGGTATAATTCGGATGATCTTCGTCTAAAAACACCACGAAAAGAATTTCCTTATTATTTTCCATTTTAACGTCGCAGTGGTTAACGTGAATACTTGAAGTGTATGCGCCGGTATCAATTTTTACATCAACGTTAAACAATCCAATTTCAGGAAAATCGGCTCGACCTCTTCTTCCAATGAGCGTTTTCTCATCCTTCATAAACACAACTTTATATCAATACCATAAAACTATTAATTTTGTTCAGAATTTTATAAAAGTTTGAAATAAGCTATTATTGTCCGATAAAAACTTTGGGTAGATTCAAAAAACAAGATGCCAAGTAGATTTCATGCAAATTTTTGAAAATGGGGCTTGTTTTTGAAATTCCAATCGCTAATCAACCTTATGCAGGATTACCGGCTCGATTTGAGAAGTGAGGGAGAAGAAAATTTCGAATCGTAAAACAAAACCAAAAAGCGCTTGTCGTTTGGAAACGCTATGTTTCCACTCTTTTTGAGTTTTGATCGATGAGAAATTTTCGCCGAACGGCTAAATCGAGTCTTGATATTTTGTTTCTTTTGTATCAAGACAAAAGAAAAAGGTCATTTTTACCGGACAATAGTGGAAATAAGCTTACACGAAAAAAAAATCTTTTATAAAGTAAACCGTATAACTCTTTTTTTTGTAATATTGCTCCCCGTTATTTGCGGAAAGAAAGAAATTAAGCGTCATGGACATCATTAGAGAAATACAAAGCGAACTGGTAGAAACGAAAGAATTCCCGAAGTTCGGCGCAGGTGATACAATCACAGTATCATATAAGATCAAAGAAGGAAACAAAGAACGTATTCAGCAATTCCAGGGGGTAGTACTGCAACGTAGGGGTAACGGTGCCACTGAAACTTTTACTGTTCGTAAAATGTCAGGTAATATTGGAGTTGAACGAATCTTCCCGGTGTCTTCACCATTCATAGACGAGATTACCATAAATAAGAAAGGCTCCGTGCGTCGTGCTCGCATTTTCTACTTCCGAGAAAGAACCGGAAAGGCAGCTCGCATTAAGGAAAAAAGACGTTTCTCACATTAAGATATTCGAATCTTTTCAATTTTGGGTCTTTCCTTCGGAAAGACCTTTTTTATTTTTGTTAGGTGGCAAAAAAGACCCGTAAAACTTCTAGCAAATTAAAAAGAAAGCCTGAAACGATCTATTTCAGAAGTATGCTCCTCGTATTCACGGGAATTGCATTGTTTGCTTTTTTTATCTTCGTTCGAAATAAAGTACGTGAAGCAAGATGGGAAATAGCAAAAGAGAAAATAGTGCGTGCTATCCCTTTCGGGTTTTCATCCTTTGGTATAGATATTTCGCACCATCAGGGAGAAATTGACTGGAACGAATTAATAAAGGATCAGGGATACGATACGATTATACATTTTGTATACTGCAAAACATCCGAAGGAACCGATTACCTCGACACGAAATGGTATCACAATCGCAAGTTTTTACGTAAATTGAACATTCCAAATGGAGCGTATCATTTTTTCAGAACCACTGACCCAATAAAACAAGCAGATTTTTTTCTTACGCATTGGAAACATCGCCCGAACGACCTTCCCCCCATGCTTGACGTCGAATACGAGTGCGCTCATCATACTCAACTCATAGCAGATATGCGCCTTTGGCTAAAAAGAGTGGAAAAAAAAACAGGATTACGTCCCATCATCTACACCTCACTTCATTTGTACGAAACAAAATTTCAAAACGATCTAAAAGATTACAAATTCTGGATTGCCTCCTATTCACGCAGACCAGCACAACTGGATACGGATCAGCGTATCATACATTGGCAATATTCATCCGAAGGACGTCTACCGGGAATCGATCACCGAATAGACATGAATGTTTCCAAAATACTCATTCAGCCCTAAACTAGAATTTTTCGATTACAAAATCTGTTCTTCTATTTTTTGCACGATTGCTGTCCGAAGTATTTGGGAACTTTGGATTTACTTCACCAAATCCCTTTGCAGCAAGACGTCCTTCCAATACACCTTGCGAGACCAGGTAATCTTTTACACCTTTAGCTCGACTTTCGGACAAAGTGAGATTTAGTTCGTCATCTCCCTTATCATCCGTATGCCCTTGAATAGCGACATGCATTAACGGGTTTGAATTCAAAAAACGAGCAAATGACTTGAGAATAAATTTAGATCTTTCTGTAAGTTCAGCCGAATTCGTAACATACAATATGTCGTTTATTGTATATGCTTCACCCATTTTTAATGGTTTCAAAGTAAGATCGTTGTTTTTGATAATGACCTCATCTTTCTTGATATCTTCCTTAAGAATTAACTTTGAATCGAAAGCATGTCCTTCTTTTTGAACAGTAACCATGACATCCTGCTTTTTATCCAGTTTTACTACAGCGGCGTATTTACCATCATTTCCGTTAACCTTCACTTTAGAAACCTCACCTGTCCCGGAATAAGCAACCTCAATTGTCGCATCTTTCACAGGTTCACCATTTTCATCCTTCAATTCACCCTTAAGGATCGCAACCGGCTTAGGACGCGCTTCCTCATATAATTCGAAGGAATAAATATTCCAATTACCTCCAACACGCGATGAAAAGTACGCCAATTTTCCATCGGCAGAAACAAATAAGCCGAGTTCGTCCTCTTTCGAGTTAATGGGATAGCCAATATTCTTTGGTTCCAGCCATTTTCCATTTTCTTCACGTACGTAGAAAATATCCAGCCCGCCGATTCCCTTTCGTTTATCAGTGGTAGTGGATACGAAATACAGTGTTTCACTGTCCTGATGCAAAAATGGACTTTTATCTTTTCCTGCCGAATTAATTTCGTCAAAAGAGCGCGCCTGCCCCCAGGCACCATCCTCTTTACGTTTCACAATGAAAATATCGTTATCCCTTGTGGTTGGTCGTGATGCCGTGTAAAACAAAGTTTGTCCGTCTGATGAAAGTGAAGGTTGTGCCTCCCATCCATCCGGAGTGTTGATACCGGGCCCCATATTTTTCAAAGGCGTCCACTTAAAATCATTCCCTCCTTCTCCAGATCGCTCGTAGGTAGTCGTATACAAATCACAATTAAGGTAATCTCGACCGTAGACTTGTTCCTTTTTACAAGCGCAAATAATCATTTCCTTATTATCGACTGATAAAGCTGCAGACCCGTAATTCGTAAACGTACCATCATTAAAAGGAGGACTTAGTGGATCACCCTTGGTAAAATCCGATTTCAAATCGCTGCGTTGCGAAAACGTAAACTCCTCTACCATTTTAGAAACGAGATCTCCAAGATTGGCTCTGTCTAACTTGCGCGTATAGAAAATAAGTTCATTGTCAGGCGAAATCATGGGGAAATATTCATCTTTATCTGAGCTCACATTTTTAACGATTTTAGGATCAAAGGGCACAGCATTACTCAGAAGGTCCTGTTCTTCTTCAAGTTCTTTTAGAATTTCTTTAACATCATTTAGTTTCTTGTCATAATCTTCCGGATATCGAGCATTGTCTGCATTCTTAAAATCCTTAAACCCCTTAAACCATTTGATTGCCTGTGCTTTGTCTTTTTGACTATAGTTTACCACTCCTAAATAGTAAAAACAATCTGCATGGTAATCCGGACAATATTCCAAGACTTTGGCGAACATTTCTTCGGATTTCTGAAAACTTTTGTCCCCCATAGAAGGATTAGGTTGGGATTCGTAATACTTTAAACCGGAATTATATGCATACAATCCATACTCATAATATGCCATGGCATTATCCGGAGCAGCGACAATGGCTGCATTGTAATTATCCACTGCTATTTTAGCGTCCGAAGTGGCTTTTCCCGCTTCAATTAATTTGAGCACTTTTTTAGAAGGAGGTAAACAAGATTCATCTTCTACTTGTGAACGCACAGAGGTGAGACAAAGTGCTAAAAAGAAGCTAAATAGAGCTACTTGTTTTTCCATAATTCCGAAGTATTACACCTCATCAAAATTTACAATTGAGCGATGGATAAAGGATGTTTTACCTTTTCGTTTAGTAGAGCAATGTGAAGAACTTCTTTCATCTGATGCACATAATGAAATGTCAGTCCTTTCAAATATTCATCCTTGATTTCATCTACATCATTTTTATTCTTGTGACATAGTATAATTTCTTTAATACCTGCTCTTTTAGCAGCAAGGATTTTTTCTTTAATTCCACCCACAGGTAAAACTTCCCCACGTAAAGTAATCTCACCTGTCATCGCCAACTGTTTTTTTACACGACATTGCGTAAATAAAGATGCAAGGGCTGTTAATATGGTGATCCCGGCACTTGGACCATCTTTTGGAGTTGCTCCTTCAGGAACGTGGATATGTACATTATGAAGATCAAATATTTCCTGTTCTAGGTTTAACCAGCTGCTGTGTGCCTTTAAAAATTCAAGCGCAATGACAGCTGATTCTTTCATAACCTCACCCAAGTTACCTGTCAATGTCAATTTTCCTTTTCCACGGGTAATCGAAGATTCAATGAACAAGATATCTCCACCAACCGAGGTCCATGCAAGTCCGGTTACCAAACCGGCTACCTCATTATTTTCGTATTTCGTTCGCCCTCTCCCCGCGCCAAGAAATGTGAATAAATCCACATCGGAAATCTTCTCTTTATAGGGCTCTTCCATAGCAATCTGACGGGCACGATTGCGCACAAGTTTCGCAATCATTTTGTCAAGCCCTCGCACACCAGACTCATTTGTATATTCCTCAATCAATTTCTCCAAAACCTTCTTATCGATTGAAATATCCTTTCTAGTAATCCCATGCTCCGCTATTTGCTTAGGCAATAAATGTCGCTTCGCAATCTCAATTTTTTCTTCAATAGTATAGCCATTCACTTCAATGACCTCCATGCGATCCAGCAAAGGACCTTGAATAGTGGAAAGGCTGTTTGCCGTGGCGATAAACATGACCCGTGAAAGATCGAACTCCGTTTCTACATAGTTGTCATAAAAGGCGTTGTTTTGCTCCGGATCTAAAACCTCAAGCAGAGCAGATGAAGGATCGCCATGATTACTTCGACCAAGTTTATCAATCTCATCAAGGATAAAAACCGGATTTGCAATTTCTGCTTTCTTCAGATTCTGAATGACTCTTCCTGGCATGGCACCTATATATGTTTTTCTGTGTCCTCGAATCTCTGATTCGTCATGAACACCCCCCAGTGACATTCTAACGTATTTTCTTCCCAATGCTTCCGCAATAGATTTTCCAAGTGAAGTTTTCCCCACTCCGGGAGGACCATAAAAACACAATATAGGTGATTTCATGTTCCCTTTAAGTTTCAAGACTGCCAGATACTCCAAGATACGTTCCTTGACCTTCTCAAGACCATAGTGATCGCGCTCCAGTATCTTTCGTGCACGTTTCAAGTCGAGGTTGTCAGTGGAGTATTCTCCCCAGGGAAGATCCAGAATCAAGTCAAGGTAATTCAACTGAACAGTGTATTCTGCTCCTTGAGGATTCATGCGTTGAAGTTTTTCCAACTCTTTGTAAAATATTTTAGCTACTTTATCATTCCACAACTTTTTCATAGCGCGCTCATTCAACTCACGTGCATCCTGTTCCTGTGGATTATCACCAAGTTCATCTTGTATCGTTCGAATCTGCTGATGAAGAAAGTACTCACGTTGCTGACGGTCAATGTCTTTACGAACTTTTAATTGAATTTCATTACGCATCTCAAGCATTTGAATTTCAAGCGTAAGTTGTTCCATAACCTTCATTACGCGTTTTGAAATATCCAGTTCCTCCAGCATTTCCTGCTTCTTGGAGACATCTGCATTCATATTGGCAGAAATAAAGTTCACCAGGAAAGTGGGGCTCTCAATATTACCTATAGCAAAAGACGCCTCTGTTGGAATATTTGGACTATCCCGTATTATTTGCAATGCCAGATCCTTTATAGTTTTGAACATCACATCCAACTCTTTATTTTCCGTATCGAAAGACTTTTCATCAATTATACGAACACTCGCCTTCATATAAGGATCCGTCTGAGTAGGTTCAACTATCTCGAATCGTCGTTTTCCCTGTATAATAACCGTTGTACTTCCATCCGGCATTTTTAACAACCGAATTATCTGAGCTACCGTGCCAATGGAATAAAGATCTGAAAACTCAGGACTTTCTTCTTGCTGATCACGTTGAGAAACAACACCAATGGTTTTATTTCCCTTATTCGCCTCCTGAATCAAATGAATAGATTTATCTCTTCCCACTGTAATTGGTATAACCACCCCGGGAAACAAAACGTTGTTTCGTAAGGGCAGTATAGGAAGCTCACTCGGAAATACTTGTTTATTCATCTTCTCCTCCTCTTCGGAGGTAATCAACGGAATAAAATCAGTATCCGCATCCATACCCGGAAGCAACTGCATAAAATCATTATCAAATACGTCGTTCATCTTATTTTATCTTGAAAAGCGAGCCAAAAACTCGGTCAAACTGTCATAAAAAGCGTGTCAAAAATACTGACTGAAAACTTTTGCACTAGCCATTTTAAACATAATTAGTATAAGTCAAAAGCTGTGCCACTTAAGAACGTTACCTTTCTAAACAAGTACTTATTTTTCGTAAAGGTGGCGGAGGATTTGAACTTCCTCATCCGTAAGTTTTTTATTTCGACGCGACATCATGTTATTGGCATACTCCACGGCCTTTTCGAAACGGAATGGAACCAGCTCATCCGCGCCACCCCAACTAAAAGAGGGAATCCATTTATCCGGAAAACCTGCACCATATATATTTGACGAAACACCAACAACCGTTCCTGTATTGAACATCGTACTGATCCCGCATTTGGAATGATCTCCCATACATAGCCCCATAAATTGTACAGTTGTTTTTTGAAGTGAGCCTGTTTCGTAAGAATAGGTATCAACCATTCCATAATTGTTCTTGAGGTTTGAAGTATTGGTATCGGCCCCTAAGTTACACCACTCGCCTACTAATGCATTCCCTAGAAATCCATCGTGACCCTTATTTGAATAGGACTGAAATACACAATTACTCACCTCACCCCCCACTCTGCAATCCGGACCGACCGTCGTTGCTCCATAGATCTTGGCACCCATTTTAACCTGAGCATACTGTCCAAGCGCAAATGGACCACGAATTAAGGCTCCTTCCATAATCTCTGCCTCACGACCAATATATACAGGACCTTTTTGGGTATTGATCACCGCGGCCTCAACCATGGCGCCTTCCTCCAAAAACAATTGATCCTTGGGACCAACAACTGTTACCAAATTGGAAATTGCAGCACTCGTTCTTCCATTAGTAATACGTTCAAAATCCTGACGTAAAACGATATCATTCTTAAGATACAAATCCCAACGATTTTCAAGAACTACCAGTTCTTTCCCAAGAAATTGAACTTTGTTATGAGCCTTCGGATTACCGGCAAGGAACAATTCACCGGCAAATAAACCCTGATCTTTTTCCAGATGAAAAATAGCTACAGCCAGGTCCTCATTCGGTATCACAGCTGCATTAATAGTCAACCCATCTTCTATAGAGGAAAACTGTTCGGAAAGGTAATCCTCTGTCAGGAATCCAATCTCCGCATCGGGAATATACTGCTTCCAACGTTCGACATTGGTAAAAATCCCCATTCGCAATTCGCCCACCGGTCGAGTGAGGGTAAGTGGTGCAAAACGAAGATGTAATCCGTTATCCGAAAGATTTAATTTCATGATGCTTCAGAAGTTTGTTTGGTACTGAATGTAAACAGAAGTAAAAAAGTCAGCGCTCCATTGATCAAGAGCATTTCATTGCCAAATTTATAGTTACCGAAAAGGAAGGAAGATTGTCGATCAAGGGCAAAACAGAGCAAAGGAGATGCAAGGCAAACTGCAGGGACGATCCATTCATAAATGTTTCTTTTTGTTAGTATTCCGAAGGAAAATAATCCCAAGAGAGGACCGTAAGTATATCCGGCAATTACAAACACCAAGTCGATGATACTCTTGTCATCCTTCCATTTAAAAAAGTAAACCAAAATTGTAAATAACAGAGCAAACGCCAGATGAACCATCTGGCGCCACTTTACCTGATGTTTCTCATCAAGGTCAGTACGACGCTGAAATCCAAGAATATCAATGCAAAACGAAGATGTAAGTGCCGTAATCGCACCATCTACAGAAGGAAAAAGTGCCGATATCAAACCAACAATAAAGACGAGGAAAATTCCCTTAGGCAAGTAATCCCTAACTATTGTCGGGAACATATCATCGGGGGCTATTTCAAATCCGTTCTTTTTACCGTAAACATATAATAATCCACCAAGAAAGAGGAACAATCCGTTCACCAAAAGAAGCACAAAACTGAAGGAAATCATATTTTTTTGGGCATCTTTCAAAGTTTTCACCGAGATATTTTTCTGCATCATTTCCTGATCCAATCCTGTCATCGTAATCGTAATGAAAGCTCCGCCAATGATTGCTTTAAGAAAAAAATCTTTCCGATTTAGATCCCAGCTCCACAACCTGGTCATTTCCTGTTTTCCCATTTCCGACCACAATGAAGACCAGTTCAGCCCCAGCATATCCCTAATAGAAAAAATACAAACTACCAGAGCCACTAACATGAATACTGTTTGAAGCGTATCTGTCCATACAATAGTTTTCACTCCTCCTTTAAGGGTATACAAAACAATCATCGTCATAATGATCAGAGTTGTTACCCAGAATGGAATCCCAATATCATCAAAAACAAAGAGTTGTAAAACATTTATAACTAGATACAAGCGAACAGTTGCACCCATAGTTCGGGAAAGAATAAAATACCCGGCACCCCATTTATAGGCCTTGAATCCAAGCCTCAATTCCAAGTATCGGTAGATCGAGGTCAGGTTATGTTTGTAATACAAAGGTAAAAGAACGTATGCGACCACAAAATAGCCAATAAAAAAACCTAAAACCAACTGGTAATAGAACCATCCATTGGCTCCTACCGTTCCAGGAACAGAAATAAAAGTCACACCTGACAATGAGGTTCCAATCATCCCGAAAGCGACTAAATACCACGGACTTTGTTTATTTCCTGAATAAAAAGACTCGGAGTTTGCATTGCGCGACGTTAACCAAGCAATAAAGACTAAAACAGCAAAATATAGTACTAATACACCCGGGACTATAATCGGACTCATAAAGTAAATTTGACGATGAAATTACTATTTTCATAAACAAAAGTAAGATCTCAAGCGAGCAGATATCACATTTTTGTCAATGGTAATTTTATCTTTGTGAAAAATGCAACCCACATGGACATTCTACTTCAAATTGCGTTGATACTCGTTCCTTCCGGAGCCGTGTTACTAACAACCATCTTTTTTCTTCGCAGAGAAGCGTCAAAAGACTTAGTTAACATGAAAGCAGAATTGAAAAAACAACGCCAAGAGTACTTTCTTCCTTCCCGAGTTGAGGCTTATCAGCGTGCAGTGCTTTTAATGGAACGAATCCACCCGAACAGTCTGGTGATGCGTTTGCACAATCCGGGTTTACCTGCAAAAGCACTACAGGCAGAATTTCTCAAGGCCATACGTGAAGAATACGATCACAATGTTGCACAGCAACTTTTTGTCTCACCCCAAGGTTGGAAAATGATTAAAAATTCCAAGGAAGAGACCGTCAAAATCATCAATATTGCTGGAAATCAAATGCTTGCTAATTCAACAGGCTTGGATTTGTCTGCAAAAATTTTTGAGATTGTGGCTGAAGTAGGACAATTACCAACGGAGATAACGGTGGAATACCTTAAAACAGAATTTCAAGAAATGTTTTAATCAAACCAAACGAATTATAGTCCCCAATACATTAATTTCCTCTCCGCGAACCAGTTTCGCTCTTTTTCGAATTTCACTCTCACCGTTACGTTTTACCAATCCATCATCCACCATCATCTTGGCATGTCCGCCTGTTTGAGCCAACCCTATTGCTTTGAGTAACTGAATCAATTCAATATGCTCTCCTTCTATTTTAAATGTTAGTACGTTCATTTATTCTTTTGTTGCCCTCGGTAGAGTGCATATAATTGTTCTGCGGCTTCGAGTGAACTCAGTTCACCTTTAAGTACAAGCTCCTCTTTCTCATTTAGGACCTCCATTAGCAATTCATTCGAATACAAATCATTCATCAACAATTCTTTAAGTGTCTCATTGAGCCAAAATGCATTTTGTTGATTTCTATGTAGTTCAATCGAACCATTTACGGTATTCTGATTTACAAAATGTTCAATACATTCCCAGACCTCGCCGATGCTCCGGCCCTCTACAGAACTCACTGTCATTGCCTTCGGAATCCAATCATTGGTACGAGGAGGAAATAAATGCAACGCATTGGCATATTCGCGACGCGCCATTTCAGCCTTCAATTCGTTCCCACTATCTGCTTTCGTGATCACCAGAGCATCTGCCATTTCCATAATACCCCGTTTAATTCCCTGCAATTCGTCTCCCGCACCTGCCAGCATAAGCAATAGAAAAAAATCTACCATCGAGTGAACAAATGTTTCTGACTGACCCACTCCTACGGTTTCCACCAAAATAACATCGAAGCCCGCAGCTTCACACAAAAAAATACATTCTCTGGTTTTACGAGCTACCCCACCTAAAGTGCTGCCGGAAGCCGTTGGCCGAATAAATACATTTTCCATCACTGAAAGCTCCTGCATACGGGTTTTATCACCAAGAATACTTCCACCGCTACTAGAACTGGAAGGATCAACAGCAAGCACAGCTAAACGCTTACCCCTTTCGATCAAAAGTTGACCAAAGCGCTCTATGAATGTGCTCTTTCCTACGCCCGGTACGCCGGTAATACCGATGCGAACTGATCTACCAGTGTGGGGCAAACATTTGCTAACTAGATCTGCCGCCGGTTTCAAATCTTCTTTCCGTGTACTTTCAATTAAGGTAATTGCCGAACTAAGTGCCGAACGATCACCATCCAATAAAGCACCAAGCAACTTGTCCGCAGAACGTCCCTCTAGCTGTTCGCGGCGTCTTTTCAACCAATTTTCAAGGTGTTCCTTATCCATTCAGACAAATGTAAGGTGTTTTTGGATTTTATTGATCTATCGAAGCGAGCGTAAACCACCCGTAACGATTACCTTTACACCATGAAGCGTATCGGGTTACTTTCAGATACTCACGGCTACATTGATCCAAAGATCTATGAACACTTTAAAAACGTCGATGAAATCTGGCACGCAGGAGATGTTGGTTCTATGGAAGTGGTAGATGAATTGAGGAAATTCAAGCCATTTCGGGGCGTGTACGGCAATATTGACGACCATGTTTTGCGAAGAGAATTGCCCGAATTCAATCGGTTTTGTTGCGAAGATGTGGAAGTGCTCATCACCCACATTGGCGGAAAACCAGGAAAATACGCAAGTCCTACGTTTGAAGAATTAGAAAAAAAAGCCCCTAAATTATTTATTTGCGGACATTCTCATATTTTACTTGTTAAAACGGACAAACGCTACAACATGCTTTGGATGAATCCGGGTGCATGCGGATTTAAAGGATTCCATTCTGTTAAAACCATATTGCGTTTCCACATTACCGGCAATCGAATTCATGACCTAGAGGCAATCGAATTAGGCAAACGCGTCTGATTGAAATTTTTCTCTTTTCTTTGCGTTTACAATTGTCAATGAAGCTTTCCATTCTTGTTCTGATGCTCACTATGAGCGGAAATTTGTTAACGCAGACAGGCGGTGAACACACCTTCGCTTTTCTGAATCTCACATACAACGCCCGTGCAGCCGGACTTGGAAATAATTTCATTTCCATCAAGGATCAGGATATTAATTTAGGAATAGCCAATGCTTCTCTTCTTAACCCTAAAATGATCGGACAAATGAGCTTCAATCAGGCACTAATGTCAGGTGGCATAAACTATGGAATGGCTGCATATGGCTTTAAACTTAAAGAAGGTATATTCGGGGCATCTGTTCGCTATGTGAGTTATGGAACATTCTCACGAACCGAGATCAACGGAAACTCCTCCGGAAATTTTTCATCCTTTGAATGTATTACAAGT
>JBIKYP010000070.1:0-12123 GCA_044355195.1 Crocinitomicaceae bacterium
TCAGCAGTTGTTGGTGGTTATTTCGCTTATGGCACGCGTGACAAGGAATTCAAATATGGTGGCTATTCTACTATTTGGCTCAATAAGAAAAATGGTGTAAAACTAAATTTACGATACCAACATGATGTCATTGAACGCGGCGGCTATTCATTTCAAAAGGATGGATTTACGTTGAATTCAACTGCTATTTCTAGGGAGTTTTTTATCCAGAATATGGACAAACAAAGACTGGCTGAAGTATCCCTATCTGGGAATATCAAATCAAATATGAAAATAACCTTGATTGGAAATTACCAGCGTTTGTGGTTCACAGAAGGTTACGCCTATAACTACACCAGCAACACGCCTGCAATTCAAACGGATATTGCGGAAACAGCTGTTGAGTTTACATGGAACATTCGCGAAAAAGTCATGCAACTCGGCAATCAGCGTGTTTCAAAAGGAACAAAATGGCCAAAGATACAGTTCAAAGCTGCGCATGGATGGAATGGATGGTTTGCTGCAACCAATGACTATTTGCGTTTGAATGCTGAAATTCAACAAGACATTTCAATTCGTGGCTTGGGTAAATTAACATGGACCTTGACTGGCGGACAAACAATCGGTGATGTTCCACTTGTATTGATGCAAAATGGCAATGGAACAGGTCGAAATTGGAATCTTTCCGTTGCAAATACCTTTGAAACGATGAAACCTTCGGAATTCTTCAATTCCAAGCAAGCGGCATTTTATGTACGAATGAATTTCAATGCGTTTAAAACCAAAGCAAAATGGAATGAACCACAAATTGGTTTGCATCATGCAATTGGTTATGGTGAAATGGCTGATAAATCTTTGCATTCAGTGTCACTTCGTTCGATGGACAAAGGGTTTTATGAAGCCGGTGCCTATCTAAATAATATATTCACGAATGGAGTTTCTGGTATCGGTATTGGTGGATTTTACCGCTATGGATATTATGCTGATGGGGATTGGAAAAAGAATATTGTACCGAAGATTTGTTTAACAGTTACATTGTAGGAAGTCAAGAAGGTTGAAGAGTTCAATGCGTTCAACAGTTCAATGAAGGTTCAAGAGCGTTCAACAGTTCAATAGGTTCAAGAACGTTAAAGAGTTCAAGAACGTTCAAATGTTCAAAAGGTTCAAGGAAGGTTCAACATTTCAATCCTTATCGAAGCAAGTTCACATGGCCAGTTAGAATTTGCCACAATTAAAATTCGGATTATTCACTTTTTCCCAAAAACCAAGAAATTCTATTGTATTTCTGTTTCTTAACCAATCTGAAATAAAATAATCTCCATTCTTGGCCTTAATCATATCTGAAAGAGATATGTAATGATCATTTGCTTTAGTAACAAGTCTAAGTGTTACTCCCTTTACTTCAATTTCATTTTTCATACATCCAATTTTACTTGAATATACGAAATTATAGTCATTCTTTGATTATTATTTAATCATTAATTGGTGGTATAGGATTTAGGATTTGTGATTAGGAATTGACGATTCACGTCCTCTGCGAACGGCTGCTCAACCCCTCCCTTCATCCCTCCCCAAGGAGGGAATTAAGACCTCCCCCTGGAGAGGGGAACTGAGGCGACGCACTGAGTGTACCGCAGTGGGGAGGAAAATCCTGCGAAGCAGGATATGAATTCGAAAATTTGAGGATTTGAAGATTCAGGATTTACTTCGTACCTACTGCGTGGTCACTTCGTATCTTCTTCGAGGTGGTGATGCGCACTGTCTCAGTTCTCATGCTCTACATTGGCTGCGCCGCTCCGCAAGATGTGCCATCCTGCGGTACAATTACAATCCGCACTTAAACCCCAGTCAAAACCAGTAACGAGATTTTCATCGCAGTTATTCGAGCGAGCCTATAAAGCATCAAATCAGATATTTAATTCAGCGCAGGATGCCATACAGAGCGAAGCGGGGTGATTATTTCCCGAGATATGGTCTTGGGATTATTTTGGATTATATTGAACCTAAATGAATATGAATCATTTCTCGGTTTGTATAGCCATTCATTAAATGTGAAATTACCGTATATTGGTTGACCATTTTGTCGGTAGTAATTTCTCAGGTATTCATAAAACTCTATGCCGTTCATTTTTAATTTTATTTCAATTTGCTATTTACTTTTTCCACACAATCATCGTAAGCTTCGGCTGGAGTTGAGTATTTACTCTCGCAGGAATTAAATATTTCTTTAGACTCCTCTGATAAATTATCATAGCCAATCATTTGTGCATTTGCTCCTACTTCTGAGCATTTGCATGGGTCTACATTTGGTTCAACCACTTTTCCTATTAGGCCGACTACAAATAGAACACCAATTATTAATCCCCATTTTTGTTTTTTACTTTTACTGCGCCACCAATCTTTGTAAAAATTTGATACACTGCTGTTTTCTTGAATTGATGCATTTGTCTCCTGTTTTTCTGATTCAGAAAACATTTCAGAATATTTAACATCAAAACCACCATTTTTAATTTCATTGAGAAGGTTTCCTAAATCTAGGAACTTAACATTATATGGTTTTAGAATTTTCATAGATGCAGCTTTCAATTTTTCCTTTTCAAGGAATCCACTTGATTTCTTTTTGGATTCTATAACACCTAATTGATATTGATCTTTTTCACTTATGTTGTACTTATTTATTAAACTCATTTGATTTAAATTTTAGGTTTAACTACTCTTATGTCTTTTCGGATTTCTCAATGTTTTGAAAGATTTTTCTGGCCTCAACTTTTATTAAATAAATCCTTCTTTTATACAAAAAGGCGAAAGTCGTTTTGATAGCCTTCCCCTTTAGTAATCGTTTAAGATTCATTTACCAGCACATTCTAATGTAGCGGTAGCCGGTCCCGCATAAGCATCGTAACATTTTTCATACTTTCTAAAATCTTCATTTGATAAATGTTCAACCGGTAAAGGCATACCAATACCGACTTTTTTGGTAGGGACACCCAAAATATCAACGCAATCGCAAGCTGACGGTGCGTTGTCTGCAAGTTTAACTGCGACAGCGACAATAATAAATATGCCTAATAAAATTGCAAATGCTTTCATCCCTTTAAAGTCAAAATCAGTTTTAGCAGTTGTAATATCATAAGGACCATATTTTTCGATCAGTTCAGCTTTTAAATGAAACTTTTTCTCTTTGACATATCTTGAAATCATTAAAATGTCGATTGAATCTATGTTATACTTATTAAGAATACCGTACATATATTTATTATATTTTGCTTTAAAAAACCCAGCAGTTGACTTTATACCTTCAATATGAGATAAAAAATATAAGTCCTCTTCAGTAATTCCAATCGCATCAATTCTTTTTTGGGTGTTATTTTCCATTTCTAATCCTAATTTGTTACTTACTTTTTTGGCTTTTCTCTTATGACCTATTTTTTTAAGTGATTTTGGTCTCCACTTGTATAAGAATTGTTTTATGTTTTAACTATTTCTTAATTTCTCTCCCAATTCATTCCATTGTTCATCAAATTTCATCCCGGTGAAAAGAGGTTGAAACCATAGGTTACGGTAATCTGGTTGGCATTCGCATTCCCGCATCTGAAAGATGAGATGTTTATATTGTTGATTTTCAGACTTTGCGAAATTGCGTTCACGGTTTACTATAGCAAACCAAAGATCCCACTCGTCTTTTTGCATATCAGCACCTAAAATAAGTACCGGTTGATGGGTCAATTGATGGTACCATGAAAGAGACTTTTTTGCTGATTTTGAATGCTTCCTCAAACTCTCAATCGTTGAAAGTCGTTTTGAATACTCTCTAGTTCCGAGCGTAATTTTATCCTTTTCGTGAATTGAACCATGTGGATACCAGAAGCGAATAGAACCTGAGTTTTTGAATTGTACTTCCCAGTATGGTTTTGTAAATTTGCCGCTATCAGTTGATTCAAAATGAGCATATTGCTGTGTGGCATTTTTTATTCCAGCAAGCTCGCTGCATAAGAACTCTGCAGTAGTATCAAAATTTAAAGAAATGATATCCGTTACTTTTTGAGGATTGAAAATGCTGGAGGGATAACAATGCTTATTAAATTTCAAAACCTTTTCCTGAGCACTTTTCAAGTCATGACATATCTCATCTGAAATTCTTTTCTCAATTTCAGAAGCTGGTTTGTCCTTTAATTTTTGATCCTGTTCTTTTCCTGTTCTTTGAATAATTAATTGTTCATAATCAAGGGGGTAAAAGCTCGTCAAATTGAGATTAGGATCTTGGTCTTTTAATAATTTCTTCCAATTACTTAGAATTGAATTTTCCCCCAATGCTTGTCGATGAAATCCGGAACCAAGTATCACTGTGAATAGCAGACCTTCTGTCTTCAATAATTTTTCAAACTCAGTATTTATTGGCATACATCTATTATTGATTTTACATTTATTTTTTTCTCGCTAATATAAACTATATTTTACATTAGTGCGCATTTAAGTTCTCTTTAAAACACATAAATGAACAGAATAATTATTGTAAAAATCTATTACTCTGCTGAAAACGAAATTCCGAACTATCTGTAGAATGAATCGATAAAATCAAGTGAAAACAAACTATCCCCCTATTTTCCCCTATTTGGATTTTTGAGTTTGTCGGTGATTTTCTGATTCAATTTCAGAATCTTAACTCGTTTGTCGGTAGGGTGCTTTTCCTCGATGAATACCTCATCAGGATGGAGACGAAAAGTAGTTGCCAACTTTTGACGGAAGTCACGGAGAAGAGTTTCTCGTCTTTTCTTTAACGTGTCGACGCTGGGAGAATCATGACTTACGATATCGTTTACCATAGAAATTTCGATGCCCTCCGGTAATCCCGAAAGAATGACATCTAAGAGCATCTTTTCATTCGTTGACATAGTTGAAGTGATGTTTCTTGGAGCTCGTTTCTTCGAACGAAAGAAAAGAAAATAGTTTACCAGGATACCGAGAAATACAAATAAGAAGATTCCCCAGCCGACGAGCGACCAACTATTGCCATTCTCGGCAGGCTGAATAAGTGAGCCATGGAACAGCTCTTTATCAAAAATTTCTGATCTATTCACGACCGACACAAGAGAATGAAGACCTTTTGTATCAATTTTGTGCACTAAGCAAGTTGACCCAACAGGGATCAAAGCGCGTATTTTACCTTGTTCACTCAACCGGTACACGCGAAGAATACCCTTGGGGAAATTAGGTTCATAAAAGAGGTCGTAGCGCAAAAACACAGGACTGGACTGTATAGCCGATTGATTCACAATCCTAGTTTTATCATCTTGATTGCAGGCATTGAATATACCTAGCCTATTCCATTTCAAACTTGAAAAATCAAAACTCCATACATCATTATATTGGTCAGATGCTTTTGTTTTACCACCTAACCCACCAATAATGTAAAGCTTGTTGTTTATAACCCGACCAAATGACGATTGACGCGGACCGGGAGTTATCCCACCGTTGATATCATAACAAAACCATTCTCTTTCTTGAACATCATATCTCGTAATTATATTCTTGAATTGAAACAATCCATATCCACCGAAAATATGTGGTTCGCCATCCTGCAGAAAAAAAGTGCCATTATATTGGTTTTGTTGATGCCCGGATAGATCATGGCGTTTGATCGTATCATTTTTCAACATATATACTATCCCGCACCCTTTGTCAACAAAGAAAATTTCAGTGCCTCTCTCATGCAGCACATGGTAGATTTCAACAAAGCGAGAAAAGGGTTCTTCCAGCTCAAACGTTAAAGGCCTGAAATCCCAGCTTTTGGTCTTGAAATTATACTCATGACAGCCCGTTGAATCATCAATAACCGTGCACTTACTCCGCTGATAATTGTAAAACAAAAATGGAGACAACTCTTTGGACTGATAGTCAGTCTGGGCAAATGAGAAACATGCCTCCAACAGTACCAATAAAAAAATGTGACCTTTCTTCATACCTCAAGCGGTAAAAATAACAAGCATAAAATCAAATTTAGCAGGGGTTTAACCTAAAATAGGAGATTCCCCTAATTTCCCCCTTTAATTGGTGTGACGACACCCCCAATCCAAAAACCCTTTCAAATTCGGCGTGTAATCCAGCTTCAATGGTAAGTTTTAACACAAGAAACGGGATAATTAAAACTGAGTTCTTTTGCATGCAGCACCGTTGTGTTCATGTTCCATTTTTCAAGGAATAATTTATTCTGTTTATTGCAGCCGTACGGTCAGTCGTCTTGGAAGAGGATTTGGAGTGGTTCAGTCATTTTTCAATACAAAAGTCCAAACATCCATAATGGAATAATGTTGCCATGTCCAATCTCAATATCATCTTTCACAATAAGCGCATTCTCTATGCCGGCAATCTGCTTTTGTTTTTTATTTTTTCCACCAACCTCAACGGTATATTTTTCATTGATCAAAAAATCTGCAGTTGGCGACAAATTGATCATATTACTGCATTTCAACTGATTTACGAAAAAAGTCTCCCGAATATTGCCAATATTCGCTTGTTCACCTGCCAAAACATACATCAAATTGGAGTTGTTCAGATACAATTTCTCCGGTTTTGTAAGCATTCCAATTCCTGAAGCATCTTTATACAACTCAATCACTAAACCAGCTTTTTGTAACGTTTTGATCGCTTCGATCAGTGAATTTCTCGAAAGTCCGGTATGTTCACTTAGTTTCGAAATATTCGGAGTAAATGGAACACTGCTGGCAATAGCTTTCAACATTTTCTTCAGTTTAACCATCGTTTCATAGCGTAAATTCTCTACGGCCATGATGTCTACTTCAATCATAAGATTGATCGTATTCATTAACTTTTGCCGGTAACTTGATTCACCTTCTCTGTAATATGGATAGGCGCCTATCTTCAAATACTTCGCAAATAATGGCAACGGCTTTAAAAGCGGAATAATTTCCGCCGCAATCAGGAGATGATTCTTCATTAACTCATCCAGCGAATAGGCCGGAATAGCATGTTTAGTCTCTAAATGGATAAACTCCCTAAAGGACAATTCATGTAAATGGTAATGGACCATTCTTCTGCTAAGGTCCGATTCAGAACGCACGATTTCTAGTGCGGAAGAAGACGTAAAAACAACCTTTAAATTCGGAAGATTGTCGTAAATCAATTTCAACTCTCTGGACCAGTTCGGATACTTGTGTACCTCATCCAACAACAAGTGGGAACCTCCATATTGCTCAAATTGTTTCGCTAACTGATACAAATTGTTCTCATAAAAATAGATATGATCCAAACTTACATACAAGGTAGAGCCTACAGGAAACTTATATTTAGCCAGTTGAAGCAAAAGTGTTGTTTTGCCAACACCACGCGCACCTTTGACTGCAATTAATCGGTCTGAAAGGTCTATTTGCTCAAATAAGTAGCGCTTGTAACCTGTCTTAAACTGCGCCATTCTGCTTTCATATTCGAGCAATAAATCATTCATTTTGTTGAATTAATTAAACAAATATAGCTATTTTTTGATGTAATAAAAAAACAATAAGCGGAGTTTTAGCGTTTTCTTGCTACCATTACTCCATCACGGATAGGCAACAACACCTCCTGAACGCGAGGATCTTCGTGTACCATACGGTTGTAATCCATAATGATCTTTGTTTCACGGTCGAGTGTATCATAATCCTCCAGAACCTTACCTGACCAGAGTACATTATCCGCAATAATGTAACCCCCCGCCCTAACTTTGTCAAAAACAAGATCGTAGTAATTGCAGTAGTTCTTTTTATCGGCGTCAATAAAAACAATATCAAACGTTTCATTCAATTCAGGAATGATTTTCGCGGCATCTCCAATTCGGTAATCAATTTTATCGGTCATTCCGGCTTTAGAAATGTATTCCCGGACAAGATCTTCCAATTCTTCATTGATATCAATCGTAATCACCTTCCCGCCCTCGGCCAGGCCTTCCGCAAAAGAAAGCGCAGAATACCCTGTGTACGTGCCAATCTCCAAGACACAACTCGGTCGGATCATGTGCGAAAACATACTTAGTACGCGCCCCTGAAAATGACCACTCAACATTCGTGGTTGGAGCACAGAAAGATGTGTCTTCCGATTTAACCGACGCAGTATATCAGGTTCATTTTCCGAATGAGCACAAACATATTGATCAAGTTCAGTTGAGATGAATTCCATAAGGCACTATTCGTACAAATATGAGAATTAATGGGAAATCAACCGCGTTCACCCTATAAACAAAGCGCATTGATGCTTTCCATATTGCTTAAAACAACTAATTGCTCTAATGTTGCTTGGTCACGAATAGTTCCATCAAAATGTGGATTTTGTTTTTTTCATTCTTGTGCCGTTATTCCAAAAAGCGCTACGTTCAATAGGTCAGCTTCGTTGGTATAAATCATCTGCGCTTGTTCTTTTGATACAAAATCAGGAATTAAGTTTTCCCTAATTGCATCTGTGTGCATCTGGTAGTTGATTTTGGATTATGTCGAATTCGCCACAATTTGAAGATTACGGATTTACTGCGTGTCTTCTTCGAGGATACAATTCATGCTCCACACCGACACTCACTCTCACTCTCACTCTCACACTGTATTCCTATCCCCTCCAATTCAATATAATCATACCCCTCCCTTAATCCCTCCCCAAGGAGGGAAACTTTACTTCCTCCTAAGGAGTGCGATCCGAATGGACAGTAATCACCTCGATTAAGGATTTACTAAATTTGTGCTTATGGATTATGATATCGACTTGCGCTTTCAAAAATTGAAAAAAGGACTTGAAGAGAAATTTGGCGAAGGAATGGACCTACACACCATCCTTTTCCTCGTTGGTGTAAATGAATTGGGTGTGGGTGACCTAAATTTCTCAAAAGCTGAAAAAACTGATCTCATGCATATTGCCATTTGTACTCTCCTGGAACCTTATGGGTACTACAGCTTTTCCGGACGTGACAAAGACAATTGGCCACATTTCACATTAGAGCGCCAACTTCCTTCGCTCGACCACCGCGAACAACAGCATCTGATTAAAGAGTCCCTTTTAGAATATTTTATTCGAAACGACTATTTCAAACCTGAAGAACTGAGCTCAGAATCAGGTTTGTGACATTCAGTTCGTTAAATAGGTATATTTGTACAGCTAAATAAAACTAACAACATGGATTTTTGGATTAAAGCCGCACAACTCATTTTATCTCTATCAATACTCGTCATTCTTCATGAACTAGGACATTTCATACCTGCACGTCTATTTAAAACCAAAGTAGAAAAATTCTACTTGTTTTTTAACTGGCCAATCGCTCTGATTCGCGCAAACAAAAAAAACGGGAAATGGCGTTTTTCTTGGTTTTCCAATTCCAAAGGAGAACTCAAAGAAGTACAAGACGACGATTCTACAGAATGGGGCATTGGAATGCTTCCTCTAGGCGGCTACGTAAAAATAGCCGGTATGGTAGACGAGTCTATGGATACGAAGCAGCTCGCTCAACCTCCTCAACCATGGGAATTTCGTTCCAAACCTGCCTGGCAAAGACTCATTATTATGATCGGAGGGGTAACAATAAATTTGATTTTGGGCATTCTCATATATATCTGCCTCATGTATGCCTACGGTGAAGAACAGCTTAAACCGCAAGACCTAAAGGCCGGGCTTTCAGTTCATCCCTATTTAGAAAAATATGGATTGAAATCAGGTGATAACATTTTGGCAATAAATGGTGAGGCCATCAATAATGTCCCCGAAATCAACAATATAGTAATGCTTAGGGAGGGCAAATCCCTTTTGATTCAACATACCGACGGAAAGAAAGAAATAGTCAGACTTCCCGAAAAGATCGAATATGAATTATTTCAGAAAGGCGCATTTCCTTCATTTGGATTACGTCATCGTTCAACCGAAGTAAAAGAAGTGACCCCCGGAAAAGCTGCTTTCAAAGCAGGGTTAAAGAAGGGTGATCGTTTGATCAGCATAGAACAAAACCAAGTTGAATTTTATGACGACATTCAGCGCTATTTTTATAAGAATAAAAACAAAATAACTGAATTTCAAGTTATTCGAGCTCAAGACACGGTAACTCTTAAAGCAAAAGTGAATTCAGATGGAATGATCGGTTTTGCGGTAGCATTAAATGATTTTGTGGATTCCGGAGCCATTCGTCAAAATTATTACAGCTTCGGAAGTTCCATCGGAATGGGAATTGACCGCGGTTTTCATACCCTAAGTGATTACACCGCTCAATTAAAATTCCTTTTCACAAAAAAAGGAGCATCAAGCATCGGTGGCTTCGGTTCTATCGGAAATATGTTTCCTCCTGTTTGGGATTGGCATCAGTTCTGGATGACTACGGCACTTATATCCATAATACTTGCGTTCATGAACATTTTACCCATTCCTGCACTTGACGGAGGCCATGTAGTATTTCTGATCTATGAAATCATTACCGGCAAACAGGCACCGCAAAAAGTACTGGAATACGCTCAATATGTAGGGTTTGTCTTGTTGATGAGTTTGGTTATTTATGCCAATGGCAACGACTTGATAAGATGGCTCTTCCCTTAATTCACTAACCTAAGAAAGATTTAACTTAATCAAAATTAGCATGGCCTTAGATAAGAACTGCATCGCTAAACGCATCGCGCAAGAATTAAAAGGAGGGTGGTATGTGAATTTGGGTATCGGAATCCCAACGCTTGTGGCCAATTATGTTCCGGAAGGTATTGATGTGGAATTTCAATCCGAAAACGGCGTGCTTGGCATGGGTCCTTTCCCCTTTGAGGGCGAGGAAGATGCAGATTTAATAAATGCCGGAAAACAAACGATTACGGTACGCAAAGGAGCCGTGTTTTTTGATTCCGCTACTTCTTTTGCGATGATTCGAGGTCAGCACGTACAACTAACTGTACTTGGCGCGATGGAGGTATCACAAAACGGCGACATTGCGAACTGGAAGATTCCGGGCAAAATGGTCAAAGGAATGGGAGGAGCGATGGACTTGGTGGCCTCTGCAGAAAATATTATTGTAGCGATGATGCATACCAATAAGGCCGGAGAATCGAAAATTCTAAAAAAATGCACGCTGCCTCTAACAGGAGTTGGTTGTGTGAAAAAGGTAGTTACGGAACTTGCGGTACTTGAAATTAAAGACCATAAATTCCATTTAATTGAACGGGCGCCCGGAGTTTCTGTTGAAGAGATCATCGCCAAAACAGAGGGCGAACTGGTAGTGCCGGACTATGTCCCTGAAATGCGTATTTGAAAATGACTATCCATCAAGGTGCGGCCGGCTTCTTAAGATCAACCGGTCTGTTGATTACCTCATGTTGGTTGTTGTGGATTGGTATTCGAAATGAAATACCTGCAGATTCAGGAGATGGTCTGATGCATTTTTTTTATGCTCAGGCCTCTTGGCAAAATCCCTACTTCTTTCTTCATCATTGGGGAAAACCATTATTCATTCTCCTTTCTTCAGGTTTCGCCCAGTTCGGTTTCACCGGAATCATCGTTTTCAACACCGCTATACATGTCGGAACGGTTTGGATGGGATATAAAATCCTGAATCATTTTGAATGCAACCCTTGGATTCAGGGATTGCTGCCCGGAATTCTCTTACTGTCGAATGATTACGTGACCACCATCGTCGGAGGTTTGACAGAACCCCTTTTCAATCTGGCACTTGTATCGGCCTTTTATCTGTTCATTAAGGAAAAATATGTTTGGTTTGCCATTATGGTGTCTTTCATGCCTTTTATGCGCAGTGAAGGTCAACTTCCTGTCATCCTTTCCTTTGTGCTTCTGTATCGGAAACAGTCTTTCAAGTCGCTTCCCTTTCTTACCACCGGATTTTTGATCTATGCCGTAGCCGGAGTCCTTGCCTCCAAAAGTTTTTGGTGGTTTTTTACTGAAAGCCCATACTCTATGGACAACTCCATTTATGGGAAAGGAACATGGTGGCATTATCTGTTATCCTACAAATCCTATTTAGGGAATCCGGGATTATTCGCTTTCATACTTGGAACAATCTCCGGCCTTACGTTGATACGAAAAAAGGATTACCGCACTTTAATGCTTGATGAATTACTTTTAGCTTACGGCGTTTTCTTTGGTGTTATTTTCGCACACTCCTATTTCTGGGCTACCGGGCAAAATGGTTCA
>JBIKYP010000013.1:0-33452 GCA_044355195.1 Crocinitomicaceae bacterium
ACTCAGGGAATGCCCTTATTCCTGATCTTACAGCTTTATTTGGTGAACAGCATGCCTTGGTTGAAAGAGCCCAAAAAAGTATATTTTGGCTTTGGAACAGTGGTACTACTGCTCTCCTCCATCACCTCGCCACATTTCCCCGTGAAGGCCGGTCCCATGGAGCAACAATTGATTAAAGCCGCCAGGTTTATGAAAAGAGAAACACCTCATCACTATAAGGTTCATTACCATTATCCATTATTCATATTTGGCTATGGTGAAAATCCCTTTTTAAAAGACAATCGTGTAGTATTCAGTTATTTTAGTGACTTTTACAAACGTATTGATTCAGAAATCCTCCCGGGAGAATTTGTTGTTTGGGACAGTCATTTTGGTCCCCAGGAAGCAGGTTTATCGCTAGACACTTTAACAAAGTATAAGCAATTCGTAAAAGTAAATGAGTACTTGTACACTCAAAGTGATGGAAGGCAAGGAGGAGTGCTGATTTATCAGTATGTACCCCTATCAAAACAAACCAAGTTTCCGATGAAAGGAACAGAGATTAAGCTGTTAAGTCTTTCGATAAATCCAACATCCGAATTTATCCCTGTACTCAAAAGAATTTCTCCCTCCGGAAAATCTGTAACCGTTCAAATAGATATGACATCAGCATTTGAAGGGCTTTATTTGGTTTACGATCACAATAAGGGCGAACAATATAGCGCTTTAAAACTCACTCCCGGAGCTCAACAATCCTATTGCTTCGAGTGGCCGAGGGAAGGAGATACTGATATTTACTTGTGGAATCCCGACGGAAAACAGGGGAAAGTACGCTTTGACAAAGTGATTTTAAAAGAACACCTCTACCATCCGGTGATGCCATAATCATCGGTAAAAATTCATCTCATCGATGTATTTGTGAACAGGTTCCGTTAGTAAATATCGCACGTCTTTACCTTCTTTTATTGCTTGTCGGATAAAACTGGCAGACACCTTCATAACCGGGGCATCGTAACAATAGATTACATGAGGATGATCTGCATACCTGTTTTTTGATGCACTAGGGTCAATAGTCTTTAATTCATCTTCTTCCTGTGTTGTTAGTACCCTTGGATAGACATAGATTTTATGATTTTCCAGAAGAATTTCATGATTAAACCATTTATGAAGCGTACGAAGATTATCCTCGCCCATAATCAATGAGAATGTATGCGTAGGAAATTTCTCTTTTAGATAAGCAAGCGTAGTAACGGTATAACTCGGCTTTGGCAAATGAAACTCAACGTCCCCTGCACGCAATTTAGGATTATCATCGATTGCGATTCGAACAAGTGTCAACCGATGGTAATCAGCAAGCAAAGAAGATTTTTCCTTGAGTGGGTTTTGTGGAGAAACAATGAGCCATAACTGATCTAAATCCGTGTATTGGGCCATATAATTTGCTATGACTAAATGTCCGACATGTATAGGATTATAGGTACCAAAATAAAGCCCGATTTTCATGTATTCAGAAATTCCTCTACCACTACCTTTGCCGCACGTACAGCATCGTCAAGATCGTCATTTGTAAGTATATGATCAAAGTGCTCTGATGTTCCCAACTCTTCGCGTGCCTTCGACATACGCTGAGCTATCTTTTCCTCTGTTTCAGTACTTCGGAAACGAAGCCTCCTCTCCAGTTCATCATAGCTTGGAGGTTGGACGAAAATAGCGAGCGCCTGCTTTCCAAAAATTTGCTTAAGACGGAGTCCACCAACAACATCAACATCAAAAATTGCAGCATTTCCGTTTTTCCAAATCCGCTCAACCTCACTTCGTAACGTACCGTAAAAATTGTCCGTATAGACTTCTTCCCATTCAATAAAGGCCTTTTCTTCAATTTTTTTATGAAATCCTTCTATTCCAAGAAAGTAGTAATCGCGACCATCTATTTCATTAGAACGCGGATCTCGACTGCAAGCTGAAATCGAAAACTCCAGCCCTATATTAGCCTCTAAGAGGGCATGAACAATGGTCGTCTTTCCTGCACCGGAAGGAGCGGAAAAAATAACACATTTACCTTTACTTTCGAAACTCAAAATATCAATTATAACGTATTAAGAACTTGTTCTTTTATTTTTTCCAAAGCGTCTTTCATGTCGACAACCAGTCGCTGCATTTCCGCATGATTACTCTTGCTTCCGAGGGTGTTTATTTCACGTCCGATTTCCTGCGCGATAAAACCCAACTTTTTTCCGGAATTCAACGCAGACAAGGATTGGGAAAAAAAATCGAGATGATTAGAAAGTCTCATTTTTTCTTCGGAAATATCCATCTTCTCGATATAAAAAATCATTTCCTGTTCCAAACGATTTTGATCAGGTTGAAGTTGCAATTCTTCTAAACCTTTTCGAATTCGTTCTTTTACTGTGTCAATTCGTTCCTGCTCATATTTCGGAATTTCAGAAAGTAAAGTTCGGATTTCCCGAAGGCGCTCAGCAAATTCATTTTCAAGTGCTTTACCCTCTTGACGACGAAAGGAGTTCAATGAATCGCAAGCTTGTTTAGTCAAATCAAAAATCCATGACTTTTCTTCATCGGATAATTCACCCTGCTCATTATTGAAAATGTCGGGCATACGAAATATCAACGAAAAGTAATCTTCGGTATGAGCACCGACGAATGCATTAACCTCCTGTAATTCCTTGTAGTATGAGCGCACGAGTTCTTTATTGATGGAAACACTTTTTGTTTCACCGGAGCTATCTATCTGCACACTTAAATCGACCTTTCCTCGATCCAATTGTTCTGCAATGACATTGCGAAACATAGGTTCTAGTCCTTTATAGAGAGGCGCAAGACGCATGTTCAGATCAAGTGACTTACTGTTCAAAGAGCGTATTTCAATCGTCACTTTTTTCCCTTTAAACGTCCCGGTTGACTTCCCGAAACCCGTCATGGACATCAACATAGCCTTAAATTTTATCAAAAGTAGGAAATTTTGGCCATTGATATAGGAGACATACTTGTATGGAAATGCGCTACCTTTGAATTCATGATCATTTATAACGTCACTGTAAGTATCGATCCAGATATTGGAGAAGATTGGCTTAAATGGATGCGCAAAAATCACATTCCTGAAGTCATGGCAACAGGATGTTTTCTTGAAAGCAAAATTTCCCGCATTCACGGCGAAGAGGAAGGCGGGTTAACCTATTCTATCATGTATTTGTGTCAGGATCAGCAGACCATGGATAAATACGGAGAGGAGCATGCCCCGGTGCTTCAAATGAAACATTCCGAACGATTTGCCGGACGATTTGCGGCATTTCGGACCTTTCTATCTGTAATCGAGGAGTTTAAGCCATGACAGTTCGAGCAAAGAAGCATCTGGGACAACATTTCCTAACCGACCGCAACATTTGTCGAAAAATTGCTGCACAATATGGCTCACACCAAGGGTGCAAACGAGTCCTGGAAATCGGACCGGGAATGGGGGCGCTGACTGAACTATTAATTGAGCGAGGTGATTTGGATCTCTCAGTGATGGATGTGGACGCGGAGTCAATTGTGCATTTGGAAACACATTTCCCATCTTTGGAAAATCGGATATTTGCAGCAGATTTTCTCCGTGTTAATTTGGAATCCTTCATGGGAAACCAACTATTCGCAGTGGTTGGAAATTTTCCCTATAATATTTCATCACAGATATTGTTCAAATGCCTCGAATACCGTGAACGCATTCCCGAAATAATGGGTATGTTCCAGAAAGAAGTGGCCATGCGTGTAGCTGAAAAACCCGGATCCAAAACCTACGGAATCCTAAGTGTTCTGTTACAAGCCTTTTATGATATTAGTTATTGTTTTACGGTTGATGAGCACGTATTTCATCCGCCACCTAAGGTGAAATCCGGGGTAATCAGATGTATTCGCAATGAACGTAAGCAGTTACCTTGCAACGAGAAACTGTTCTTTCAAGTGGTCAAAATGTCCTTTAATCAGCGCAGGAAGACCATTCGTAATTCATTGAAGGAGCTTCTAAAAGGCGCTTCAACGGAACACCCCTTGTTTTCCGAGCGACCTGAAAAACTTTCGGTGGAGCAATTTATAGAGTTGACACTGCTTGTACAAGGAATGCGCGAATAAATATTCCATTGTAAAACAACAACTTAACTCAAATTAAATGATACTAAATTCAAAATGATGGTATAATAATCATCCAAAAAAGATTTCATTTTGAACCGGTTTTCTAAAATTATACCTTTCTTTGTTAAATAAATTGAATGGATATGAGCTCTTCTGATTTTTTTTATGCGATTGGAGATTTTCTAACTTGGACCTTCGGATTTTTTGAATGGGTGGTTAATAAATTCAATTACTTGTTATTAGGTCTGGGTTTCTTTGGTATGTTTTTTTGGTTGAACATTCAAAAAAAATTGAGCGATAAAGCAGCAAAGGATCCAAATCAAATCAAGTAAGAAGACGATTCTTTGAGATATTCAGGGTGTCTTTGGACACCCTTTTTTTTGGTATAATGAAGACAACCTTTATAATCACTGCTGGGGGCATTGGCAAACGCATGGGAAGCAAATTACCCAAGCAATTTATCCCTTTAAAGGGCAAAGCGATTCTTCTTCACACACTTGAAAAACTTTATGACTTCGACCCGAAGGCTCAATTTATTATTACCCTTCCAAGTGATTGGAAAAGCTATTGGGAAGAACTTTTTATTCGCGCTAAATGTGAAATTCCACATCAGTTTATTGAAGGAGGAAAAGAGCGCTATCATTCCATTAAAAATGCCTTAACTATATGCACCGGGGATATTATTGCCGTTCATGATGGTGTGCGGCCTTTAGTAAGCAAAGAAACCTTAAAAAGATGTTTCCACGCCCTCCAATTTTTTGATGCCGTAGTACCTGTCGTTCAATTAAAAGAATCTTTGCGACAAAGATCACTTGAGGAGTCAAAAGCGGTAAATAGAATGGATTATTGTTTAGTTCAAACCCCTCAATGCTTTCATTCAGATACGATCAAAAAATCTTATGCACTTCCTTTTCATGAAGGAATTACGGATGATGCGTCTCTTGCAGAGGAAGCAGGATTTAAAGTTCATTTGGTGGATGGAAACGAAGAAAACTTAAAAATCACGTCTTCCTTTGATCTTATTTTGGCCGAAGCCATTTTAGAAGCGAAAGAAAATTCATAGCGTATGGGTTAAAGCAATCGTATTCTGTATAAACTTCAGCGACAACACGTAATTTTTTTGAAATTGGGTTATCCCCTCTCACCAAGTAACTATATTTACATCTCTAATTGGTAAAATGAAGGTAACAGAATATTTAAAAAATTCAAAGAACACCCTTTTTTCATTTGAAATCTTGCCCCCTCTAAAGGGTAAAAGCATTCAATCTATTTTCGACGGTATTGATCCATTGATGGAATTCAAACCGAAATTTGTAAATGTTACCTATCATCGAGAAGAATTTATATACAAAGAACGTGAGAACGGGCTACTTGAAAAAATTGCTATTCGAAAGCGACCGGGAACGGTGGGTATCTGCACAGCCATCATGAATAAATACCAGGTTGATGCCGTGCCACACTTAATTTGCGGAGGATTCAGCAAGGAAGAAACAGAAAATGCCTTGATCGATCTTCAATTTTTAGGAATTGACAACGTACTTGCACTTCGAGGAGACTCGATAAAAACAGAATCCACCTTCCGTCCGCATCCGGATGGTCATAGGTACGCTGTGGAATTGATACATCAAATTTCTGAAATGAACCGTGGTAATTACATGATGGACGACGTGCAGTTGGAACCTACCGATTTTTGTGTTGGGACGGCCGGTTATCCTGAAAAACACTTCGAAGCGATGAATCTATCGACTGACTTGGACTATCTCAAAGCTAAAGTGGACGCCGGAGCTGAGTATATTGTGACACAGATGTTTTTCGACAATCAAAAGTATTTTGACTTTGTAAAATCCTGTCGCGAAATAGGTATACAAGTACCAATTATTCCCGGTCTTAAACCCATCAAGACCATCGATCACATTACTTTTCTACCAAAGTTCTTTAAAATTGATTACCCGCAAGCATTATCTAAGGAATTGCTGAAATGCAAAGACAATAAAGAAGTTGAGAAAATAGGTGTAGAATGGGGCATCCAACAGTCGAAAGAATTGAAGGCCGCCGGCGCTCCCTGTATTCACTATTATACCATGTCCAATTCCTCCATGGTCAAAGCTATTGCCAAGGAAGTATTCTGACCCATTAGTTCACATGAGAATCCCTTTAATCTTCTTCTTGTTTATCGGTATCAAATCCATAGCTCAGCTATCTGATTTACAACTTACTAATGCACTCGTGGTTGGTCAGCTTAATAAACCCGAAGATCGTTATACGATTGAAATCAACCTAACAGAGATGTTAAGCGATGCGGGAATTAAAGCTGTTCCCTCACTGAATATGACGAGGCAGGGAAGCGATGCGTCGATTTTATCTTCTGATTCCATTCAGCGATTGGTAAGCGCCAAAGGGATTGATACTTATGTTATTGTCTCCGTAAGAGGGTTTGACCGCAATTTCAAACGATCAGAGCATCGGGACGACCTTAACACAGCTCTTGGAGCAGGAAGTTTATTTCCGATATACCGCGACGAAGTGGTATCGGTAACTTTTGAGTTTTTATTTTATCGAAATGGCAGGTTCATTGCCAGTGATATAGTTAAATGTGGCAATGTTTCCGAACGCGATACAGTCATCAAACGCTTCCGGAAAAAAGTCGCCAGGCGCATTGCCAAAAAGTGGAAGTGATTTTCAATTCTTCCGGGCGTTATTTTTGCGTTTCCGAAAAACAAACATCTTGATTTATTCCTTAGACTTTTATTACTAAAAGCCATAAGGAACAAGGGTTTCCCCCTATTGTGTAAATCTAAAACAAGATTTATTTTTACCTCATTTCCTTCTAACTATAATTTTAGTATGCCTGTGCCATTTGAAACGATAATCCGAATAGCCATAACGGATGATAATACCGTCCTGCGCCAAAGCCTGAAAATAGCACTAAATAATTATCCCAAATTTAAAGTTGTACTTGACACCGCTAGTGGAAATGAATTGATAGATAAATTGAGTGTCAAGTCGGTAGATATTCTTTTATTGGATTTAGATCTGGCTCTGATGAATGGATTTGAATTGCTCAAAAAATTATCTGTTGATCATCCCGAAACTAAATGTTTAATATTGAGCTATATGAGTAACCCTGAATTTGTTATCAATGCTCTTCAACATGGTGCAAAGGGGTTTATTGCAAAAGACGACTCATTGGAAATGTTACAAAAGGCGATTGAAAAGGTTTATGAGGGCATGTTATTTTTGAACCGTCACAATTCCCAAATATTGGATAAAGTAGTGGCGAATGAAATAAATTCTCATAAAGAGAATCATCCATTTACCCCAAAAGAAGTCGCCATTATTAGATTAGCTTGTGAAGGAAAGACAAGTAAAGAAATTGCTGAAGCATTCGAAATTTCAATTAAAACAGTAGAAAATCATCGATCAAATATTTTTGCTAAAGCTAGAGTTAAAAATGTAGCTCAATTGGTCTTGTATGCCGTCCAGGAAGGAATAATTGTAACATTTTAGTTTAACTTTTAAATATTTGGTATTAGAGTCTTTTTATTTAGTTAAATTAAAATCAAGGAAATAGGCCTGTTGTAAACCTCAAAAGAAAGATAAATTTTATTAGATTTATAATGAGAGGATTCTGACTAAATCAAGAATGATGCTAATCAAACCCGGAGACGTTGTATGGCTAAAAAGTGGAGGCCCTAAAATGACCGTTGCGGCTGTTACGCCTGAAAATATATGTGGTTGTATTTGGTTCCAACATGGAGAAATTCTACAATTTGAATTTGAAATTTCGGCTCTGAGAAAATCTGATCCCTTTTATGATGAAGAGGCCGATAGCTCTCCGATAGATAAACCCAACTAATTTTTCGTTTTGGTTGTTACCTTTTTTACTTTTTACAGTTATCAATTAAAAAACGGCCTATGTTCTAATCTACGAATGCTTCTCTATAGCAGATTGTTGCACTTTAAACTTATCAAAAATGAAAACCAACATTCTTGTTATTTCAGAGCAATTGCCTTATTTCAAAGCAATCGTTCGCAGATCTTTACCAGCACGCTACAAGCATTTAACTGATGACCTCGCCCAAGATGCCATCTTAAAAGCAATTGAAAAGTTACACCTCTACGATCAATCCAAAGGAAACTTTAAAAGTTGGTTGTATCGTTTAACTCAAAATCTTTGTTTTGATGCCATCAGATCAATGAATCGGATGGAAATGGTTCCTATTTCTGCGAATGTATTGGACAACTCTTATAATGACAAACAACTAGATATCAACAAATTAAAAAAAGTTCGTCACGCTTTAAAATTCCTTTCTCAGCGCGACAGAATGCTCATTACATATCGCTTCATATTTAATTTGAGCGGACGGGAAATGGCTCAACTTACAGGTATTCCTGAAAGTCAAATCAACATATATGTTCAACGGGCAAGACTCAGACTCGCAGAACTTTGTAAAAAAGCCGCCTAAACTATCCGTTGAGGTATTACTTGAACACTACTTAACAGGTTGTATGAATAGTAAAATTTGTGGCCCGACACATTGAATTACTCACATACATAAAAGCGCAAAGTATCGCCCATTTTCCGTTCCAGGAGCTTGAAATTGGAGGGAACTTGTTCAGTGACTTCATAAAGGGTAACAAGTCGAACACCCGATCGACATCGAGCTAATTCAGCTCTTACGTATGAGAAATACGCATCATAATTTGACGTTCGGTCCGAGAAATCCTCCATACGCGCCAGACTATTCCGGTGTTCCAAAAATGGATTAAAGAGAAATAATCCATCGAATACATCAAATCTGATATTCAAAATATTGTCATGACGAAATGATACATTTTCTATTTCCAATTTTGATTGGATATCATATGACATTTGAATAAATGATTCACGATACTCTACTCCATGAAAGTAAGCCTCAGGGTGAAGTAAGCCTCCCAGCAAACAAAATTTGCCAGTTCCAGATCCAATATCAAGAATTTGAGAATTCGGATTTTGCACTAAAAACTTTGCTGCCAGACTTATAGGATGGATTCCTGAAAAATGTTGATATGCATATTTTTTAACTTGATCCGAAAGCAGCGAATCCATAAGTTCATCGTTGGGTAGTTCACCAAGATCAATAATTTTCCTTATTTGTTGCTCCGGTTTCATAGCATGAAAATAGAAAATGTACCTATTGAGTATGCATGAATCTAAATAAAGTTTACTTTTGACCTAAGAAGGTTTCCTTCCGGAACTGCGTTCTGCATAATTTTTACAGGAGACACGTTTGTTTGCTTCGGGGATGTAGCTCAGATGGCTAGAGCGCTTGGCTGGCAGCCAAGAGGTCGTGGGTTCGAGCCCCATCTTCTCCACATAAACGGAATATGAGTGAAGCTCATTGCATTCACTCTTTTTTATTTTGGGTATGGGGCCTAGTTGATCTTAAACAAGATGTGAACAATGTCGTTTGTAACGCTTCGTGCAATTTATACCTTTGATTTGTTAATTAGTGAACATGGAAATTACAACAGAGCTTACCCAGAGGCTTGAAGCCCTAAACGAAAAATATGCCGCGCTCGGTCAGGATCTAGTGTCCTATCTCGATGGTTTGCTATATTCTGATACGGTAAAGTATTGGGACTACATCGAACTAGACACACTACTCAGCCTCCAAAAACCTCGAACGAAGTTTCCAGACGAGCAAATTTTTATTATCTATCACCAAATCACTGAATTGTATTTTCGACTTGCCTTGCGTGAATTTGAGCAACTTGGAAATAAAGAAAATATCGATCAGCGCTTCTTTATTGACCGCTTGGACCGCATCAATCGCTATTTTGATGCCTTAACTCTAAGTTTTGATATTATGGCAAAAGGGATGGATCAAACAGAGTTCATGAAATTCAGAATGTGCCTTTTGCCTGCTAGCGGTTTTCAATCAGCACAATATCGTTTTATTGAGATTTACTCAACCGATTTCATCAATTTAGTGCACAAGGACAATCGGCACTTATTTAAAGCAGATTCACCTATCGCTGATATGTATGAATATATTTATTGGAAAACGGGTGCCACAGAAATAATAACAGGCAAGAAAACACTTACCTTAATTGAATTCGAAGAAAAATACCAAGACGATTTCGTAGCACTGGGAGAAAAATGCGTTTCTAAAAATCTCTGGCAGGCATATAAGCGACTACCTTTAGAGGAACAGATGTCTACAGAAGTGATTAATGCATTGAAGCTCAATGATACCAATGTAAATATCAACTGGCCATTAGTACATTACAAATCGGCCGTACGCTATTTAAATCGTGATTCTACTGACATATTAGCAACAGGAGGAACAAACTGGAAAAAATATTTGCCTCCACGCTTTCAAAAACGCATTTTCTACCCGGAGTTATGGTCAACCGAAGAGAAGGAAGAGTGGGGAAAAGCATGGGTTGAGCAAGCGCTTTCCAAACCATAACCGATTATTCCTCAACAAGACTTCTTTTTTGTTCCATAATGTAGAGGAACGGACCACCAAAGAAACGATGCTTTTCAGCTGAAATATATATTGTTCTTCCATTTGGTGCCACTGCGATTGCTTCGCGCTGTTTAAAAAATGAAAATTTCTTTTGAAAAACGAGAGAGATCTCTGAATAAATCTTACTCCATTTAAAAATAAATAAATGTTGATAGGTTAAAACATAGCCATACTCTTGACGAACTGCTGCTGAGGTTACAAGGTAAGCGAAACCCCTTTTTTTTGGCTTAAAAAATTGATTTGCCCGCAAGTTCATTAAACGAGCAACATATGATGTTGCCGGCACGTCAGGAATAGCATAGAGCTTAGGATCTCTGTCCCAATACCCCATCCTTCGAGGAAATTTTGATTCATTTTTTGTTAATAGGTAAAGCGAGTCAGACATCCAGAAAACCGCTTCGCAATTAAATCTAAGCTCTGAATTTAACGGTGGGAACTCTTTTTGATCCGGATAATTGAACCGGATTTCCTGTGCTGAAATCGTGTCCTGCATAAATGCATCATTCGCTGATAATTTAAGAAAATGTAGATCTCTTCTGTTGTTTAGATTGTTGCCAACATCTGCAATATACAAATAGCCACGGTTATCCAAAGTAAGATCCTCCCAGTCTGTATTTTGAGCATTTAAAATGCGTGTCTTCTTCAAAATCTTTCCTGAAGTATCCATGAAAAACAGATCCGGTGAATTGCCACTATCATTAATGCCCATCAACACAGAATCATTTAATAAGGCCAAGCCGGAAATTTCATTTAATTCAGCTGTCAGCCTGATTCTTTTGTTAACCTTTTGAGCATGAAGACTAAGGCTAATCAAAACACAACATAATAGAAAACAACGCATTAAAAATCAAGAAACTATAATTCGAACAACTTCAATTCTTCGATCAGTTACCTCTTCTATTATCAGCGTATGGTTACCAATCTCAAGTGCATATCCTGTTTCAGGAATTGACTCCAGTTCATGAATAATCAAACCACCCAAGGTATCATATTCCTCAGATTCAGGGAAATGAAGATGATATTTATGATTGAGGTAATCTATTTCCGCACGACCCGAAAATCGATATTCATTCTCCCCTAGCTGTTGCTCAATAAGATCCTCGGTATCGTGTTCATCTTCAATTTCTCCAAAGATCTCTTCCATCAAATCTTCAATTGTAACAACACCGGCTGTCCCACCATATTCATCCACCACCACCGCAATGTTACCGGACTGTTTACTAAAGAGCGCTAACAATTCCTTCCCGGCAATAGCCGAAGGAACGAATGCTATTGGAAGTAATATTTGTTTAATGGCCTCAGGTTTTTTGAACATTTCAAATGAATGCGCATACCCAATAATATTATCAATAGATTCCCGATAAACTAAAATCTTAGAGAGTCCTGTTTGAATGAATTGAGTTTTCAAGAAGTCAATGTCTTCATTAACTTCAACCGCAATGATCTCAGTTCGAGGAACCATACAATCCCGCACTTTAATATTTGAGAAATCAAGTGCGTTTCGAAGAATGAGCATCTCCTTTCCAAGCTCCTCTTCTTCATTCATTCTATTAGAAAGATCACGAACAAAATGAACGAGGTCTACTTTTGTAAAGGCCTTCGTCTTGCTATCTCCGTTCCTTCTGGATGCACGAAGAAAAATCATCGTGAAGAGCATGATCAATTGTGTCGGGAAATAAAGCAAGATATAAATGATCAACATTGGAAAGGTTGCCAATCGCAAAAACCGATTCGGATTTAGCTGAACCAATACTTTTGGAAGAAATTCTGCCAGAAATAATACGATACAAGCCGAAAGAATAATTTTTACAAGTAAGGATAAAAATGTATTATAGATTCCCCATGAGCTTATAAACGGCGATAGAACCTCTGCAGAACAAATCCCAAATAGAACCAGTGCAATGTTATTTCCGAGCAGTAGTAAAGCAATGAAAAATGTATCATTGCGATAGAATAAATCAACTACGGCACTTTGCATAGTTCCTTTGTTTCGTTCTAGTTCGATTTGCAATTTGTTCGAAGACAAGAAAGCAATCTCCATAGCCGAAAAGAAGGCACAAAAGACCAATGAAAAAAAAATAATACAGTAGGATATAGAGGAATCCATGAGGATAATTACAGCAGAAAGATACTAAATTCAGGATTCTATCACATCAAATCCGATATCTTTCCTAAAACAAGCATCTTGAAAATCAATCATTTCAATAGAATCATAGGATCGCTGTAAGGCTGCTTCAATATTTTTACCAAACGAGGTTATAGCTAACACCCGGCCACCTGATGTTAAGACCGCCGGACCGTCAGAAGCGGTGCCTGCATGAAAAACGATGCTTTCCGTAATGCTATTCAATCCGTAAATCTGTTTTCCTTTATCAAACTTTTCGGGATAGCCTCCCGAAACCATCATCACTGTAGCCGATGACTTTTCAATAAATTGAATATCTCTTTCGGAAAGTGTATTCGTTGCCACACCTTCAAATAAATCGAGAATATCCGACTTCAAACGTGGGATAACGACCTCTGTCTCAGGATCTCCCATGCGACAATTATACTCTATTACATAGGGCTCCCCTTTTACATTTATCAATCCAAAGAAAATAAACCCTTTGTATGATATTTGATCCTGACGCAACCCTTTAATCGTGGGTATAATGATCTGGTTTTCAACTTTGTCAATAAATGTTGCGTCTGCAAAAGGAACTGGAGAAATAGCTCCCATCCCTCCAGTATTAAGTCCGGTGTCTCCTTCTCCGATTCTTTTGTAATCTTTTGCTTCAGGCAAGATTTTGTATGAAAAGCCATCTGTAAGAACAAACACAGAAAGCTCTAGTCCTTTCAAAAATTGTTCAATAATCACGCTGGCACTTGCTGCACCAAATTTAGAATTGACCAACATGGCCTTCAATTCCTTTTTAGCCGTATTAAGATTATCTAAAATCAAAACTCCCTTTCCTGCTGCTAAGCCATCAGCCTTGAGCACATATGGAGGTGACATGGTCTCTAAAAATGAATATCCCTCTTCCAAGGTGTCCTTTGTGAATGTGGCATATTTCGCAGTAGGTATATTGTGCCTAAACATGAACTTTTTTGCAAAATCTTTACTGCCCTCCAACTTAGCCGCTTCTCTCTGAGGTCCGATCACCGGAATATGTTTAATTTCTTCTACCGAAAGAAAATAATCATGAATGCCCCTAACAAGTGGTTCTTCCGGTCCGACGACAACCATACTAATCCTTTGCGCTAACACAAAGTCTTTAATCGCATGAAAATCCGTTGGCTCAATAGACACATTTTTACCATGAAGGCGGGTTCCGGCATTACCGGGGGCAATGAACAGCTCCTCCAACATAGAACTTTGTGCCATCTTCCAGGCCAAAGCATGTTCTCTTCCTCCAGAACCAAGTAGTAAAACTCTCATTTTTCTTTCAGCAGTGTTTCAATAACGATTCGAAAATTTGTTTTCCGTCCTCATTGGCAAGATTTCTATCCGCAGCACGCTCAGGATGAGGCATCATTCCGAATACATTTTTTCTTTTGTTTGTGATTCCGGCGATATTAAATAATGCCCCATTCGGATTAGCGTCTTCTGAAACCATTCCATCATCCGAGCAATATTTAAACAATATCTGATCATTGTCCATGATGCTCTTCATGGTTTCCTGGGAAGCATAAAAGCGCCCTTCACCATGAGCTATTGGTATTTTGTACACACTTTCTTCCGACAGACCTCTGGTCATCGCTGAGCTTTTAGATATACTCTTCAAGTAAACATTTTTACAGATAAATCTCTGATTACTATTATGTAGTAAAGCACCTTCGAGTAATCCAGACTCAGTAAGAATTTGAAATCCATTGCAAATCCCCAATACATAGCCTCCCCTATTTGCATGTTCAACCACCTTTCCCATGATCGGTGATAACTTAGCAATAGCCCCGGAGCGAAGATAATCTCCATAGGAAAATCCGCCGGGAAGAATAATAAAATCAACACCTTTCAATTCTGTGTCTTTATGCCACAGACGCTCTACATTTTGCCCAAGTATGTCTTGAAGCACATAAACCATGTCTTCGTCGCAGTTAGAACCGGGAAACGTTACAACACCAAATTTCATATCGGGTACTTCTAAAATGCATTACATATCTAAACCTAATGCGATTCAAAATTAGACAATAAAAAGGGATGGCCTTTCTTCAAAAGAAAAAATTAATTAACGAATAAAGAAAGGTAAGGTAAAATAGCACAGAAGCGGCGCCCATTAGCTTTTTATGCATAAATGAAAATGGCAAAAAGAAAGCCAAGGGAACCATTAGAAAACTAAACCGCTCAATCTGATCGAAGAAAATAAAATCAATCATCCCGTAGATAAATCCCACTATCATCAACAACCACAACATATTTACTAATTTTTTTAGTCGAATGCTTGAGTTTTGCATTCTATTTCTAATGCTTACCACACTTAACGCAAGCAAAGAAACAAAGAGACCAGAGGTAACAAAGAAGTCAATCTGTTCTTTATAGTAGTCACTTACCCTTTCCAAAATGTTAAGTTCTAGATCTTGTCCTGTATACCAAAAGTATGTATTGGCGTATATAAGTGGCACAGCAAAACCGGAAAGGGCCAACAGAAATTCTCTTACCAAAAAAGGCCGAATAATCCATATCATAATCAACATAATGGGCAACATACCGACCATAGGTGGATGAAAGGTTGCTGCAATTCCTGCGAAAAATGAACCGTTAAATACTATTGCCCTTCCGTCTTCATTTTGACGTAATTGAAAAAACTGATGAAGCATTAATATAAGTGCAGTATGAGCTAACAGTAATCCATCCAAGCTGAAAAAAGAATGATAGAAACTCATGCATACAATGTACAGTAATGAAGAAATGTAACTGTTGCGCTCATAAAACTCATTTGTATTGTAAATCAGGTTAATAGAAATTGCATTAATCAATACAACTATTCCCGACCATACCATAGCAGTTTGACTATGCAAAGGCACAGATGCGCCCCAGAAACCCAAATTGACCGCCTCTAAATCTTGAAGATTGCCTGAAAGGACATGAAAATATAAATAGCCTATCACGAAAATCGGCAGCACAAGAATAACCTCTGCTCTATTTCCCGTGAACAATTTTACCATAGGACGAAGATACAGAAAAGAGCCTCAATTCGGACTGTTTATCTGTACCGCTGAAAATTTTCTTCCTTGTGTGGCTTTTTCAAGTTACTTTCTTTTTTTACGCATATATTTGCCCTGCAATTACGATTAGAAACCGCTCAACCTTAATAAAATACTTATGACACAGGAAAAAACAAGATATTCGGATGCGGAACTTGCTGAATTCAAAGAACTCATTCAACAAAAACTAAAAGAATCTCAAGAAGATTATGATTTGTTGATTGGTTCATTATCTCACAATGATGATCATGGTACAGATGACACCGGTCGTACGTTCAATATGATGGAAGACGGAAGTGAAACGCTGTCGCGAGAGGAAGTGGCACAACTTGCTGCTAGGCAGGAAAAGTTCATTCAGAATTTAAATGCCGCCCTAGTAAGAATTCAAAACAAAACGTATGGTATTTGTAGAATTACGGGCAAACTCATTCCTAAGGAACGATTAAAACTTGTTCCTCATGCTACCATGAGCATTGATGCAAAAAATGCGCAAAACAAGTAATCTTAGCTCAAGAAATTTGATCATAGTAGCGGCCATTGTGTCCGTCATTTTGATTTTTGATCAACTCATTAAAGTGTATATTAAAACGCACTTTTCCCCAGGGGAGAGTGTCCCTGTTTTTGGAAACTGGTTTTCTCTTGAATATCTTGAAAATCAAGGTATGGCATTTGGAACCACCTTTGGAAATAAGATTTGGCATAAATTGGCCCTTAGCATATTTCGGTTGATTGCAATTACAGGAATGACTATCTATTTGATACGTCAGTCGCGCAAAGGAGCGCGACTTGAGTTACTGATCGTTGTCGGGCTAATTTTAGCCGGTGCCACCGGTAATCTTATTGATTCCATGTTTTACGACTTTATTTTTCCTTATGACCCATGCATGGGTTTTAATCATCTTGAGGGATCAGGCATAAAGACAGATTGTGGCATATTTGGCCTAATAGAAACCCGTCATACCGGATTTCTATTGGGAAATGTAGTCGACATGTTTAAATTTGAGGCCTTTTGGCCCGAATGGGTCCCTGTACTTCATGGTCGCGAGGTTTTTCCGGCTATTTGGAACCTGTCAGATGCCTCTATTTCAGTAGGGGTCATATTGATGTTTATACGCCAACGAGCTTATTTTCCCAAGGAAAAAGAAACGCAAGATAATTAAATCCTGTTCACAGCTATTCTTAAAATCTCGCTGTAAGCCCTCCCATGAACTGAAATCTTTGAACAGGATAATTGTACCAACGCATATAACCCTGAGAAGCAAGATTATTCAATTGAATGAATACAGAAAGTCTTTTGTTGTAACGATATTCTACTCCGAGATTGACATCCGCAATTAAGCCTAAATCTTTTACTTTGGTTAAAACGATAGGGGGTTGCCCGGACTTAACGATAGAATCTTCATAATACTGTGTCTTTCTGAGACCTTCCATGTGAAGATCTATATTTGCCGTAAACTTATTAAACAAGTTATAATTTCCACGCACAGTTAATTCCCAAACCGGCAAGTTCCAGGCATACTCCAGATTGTTTAATTCATAAGAATAAAACTTCCCTATAGCGTCAACTTTCAGCTTTTCACGAAGTTGGTAAGACAATGACCCTTCGAGTGTTACAAGATTTATTGAGTCATAGACTACACCAAATTTATTCCTGTTGGAAAACAAGGTGTCAGTTGCAAAAAATGCCTTGTCCTGAAGGTGAGCAAAACTTGCCCCCAAATTAAACCCCATTCGCTTGCTTAAGGTGCCTTTAATGCCTCCATAAAGATCAATCGCACGATTCTCGTTGCGAAGTGAAATATTGTTCAAAATAAACTCGTTTTCGGATGTAAGTGATTTAAAGGTGGCTTGTTTTAATCCCCCGCGAACACCTATATAAGGTATGAAAATATCATTGAACATCGAGTATTTAAGTTCGGCCAACGGGTAAGCACGAAAACGAGTAATTTCAGTTATATCAACCGTGAGATCAACACCAATTTGTGCTTTGAAACGATTGTTTTTTAGGTAAGTTGAAATTGAGGGTCGAAGATTAATGATCGTATTATTACGAACAATTCCTGAATCAAGAGCACTAGTCGCAGTATCTCCAGACACCCCGTAGGCATATCCGTTATATCGCACATTCAGATCTATATTGTATATTTCCCTACCGCTTCTATATTTAATTCCCGAAACGAACTCAACATTATTTTCCCGTGCCCTCCAAGCTGAAAGAGAATCAATGACAGGCTTCATAGAGTTGAAATTATTGTAGCTCAATCCCAAGCGATAATTACTTATTGCGCTGTCTCTCTTGTGGGAAATGAAAAGAACGTTCCCGCCCAAATCTTGAAAACGCTGCGCAATACTTCGCGGATCAATCGAATCTATAGTAGCGTGTGCAGGAATCTTCCATCCGTAATAATGTAAGCCCTGATTAGCATAATGCACTTGCGAATTGATCGTGTATTTGATTTCGTTAAGGTTGGCGTACACAGCTGCTCGGGTACGGTCAAACTGTGCCGGCGCATACCTCTCTATGTTTCCGAAAGAACTTAAGTGCTTGATGTGTGAACCATAAACAAACCTGCGTGAGCGTTTGGAATCCACATAAATTTCTGCCAAAGGCATAAGTTTCGTGCCCAAACCAAGTTTAGTGTAAACATGATACAATTGATCCAATACCGCATCTGTTTTAACCGTTGCGGGTTCGATCTGTGCTACCGTAACTTTAGTTGAACGTTGCACTGCCATTAATGGATAGTCTATTACATGAGTAGGGATTACGGTATCGACAATCTTTGGACTCTCAATCATTCGGTAGGCCGGTTCAATTATTCGATTGCCGACCCCTGAGAGTTGAACAACATCTTGTGCCTGTGCCATCAGCGGTTCTGATGCCAGCAACACGAAAAGGAATGCGTAAAGCTTTTTCTTCATGATTAATTGCCTCCTTCTTTAACTTCAATTATGTTTTCCTGTTCTTGCTCCACAGATTTTGGTGGATTCTTGAGTTGCATTAATTCATCCCAAAGTTCATTTGCCTCGGATAATATGCCATCTTCCTTATCCGGATAGTTATCAATAACTGATTTTAAGGTTTGTTCGGCCTGAAAGAGATCGTCCACTCCAATCAATACACGAGATTGAAGAATTAATCCTTTAGCTATCCAATAATTATATGCGGGTTTCATTTTTAGTAACCCTCTGATTTCAGAATCAGCCTTGTCAAGTTCTTGCATCTTGAACGCCGCTACTGCAAGTGAGTACTTTGCCTCTGCTCCCCATGCAGTTGTGGTATTTTTTATTACCCATTCCAGAGAAGGAGTGGCAACATCGAAATTATTCAGATAGAAATTAGACATTCCGTTAGCATATTCTGCCTCCAACCGAGTAGTATTGATTACTTGCGAACTCTGCAAGACCTGTTTTGCATATTGAGCTGCATTGGCCCAATTTTCAACTTTGAAATTCGCTCTCATCAAGCCCAATTTTGCGTTAAATACCACTGCAGGTTTGGAACTAGTTGCTTCTAACCTTTGATAGAATGGAATGGCGGCTTCAAAATCACCCTTGTTGTAATAATACTGTGAAGATCTCGCAGCAGCAAATTCGGTATAAGCATTATTAGGAAGTTCTAGTATTTTACGGTAATAATCTATCCCTTTTTCTTTCTGGTCTTGGATAAAAAAGGCCTCCCCCAAATAATACAAAGCATCTGTTCTAAATCGACCGGAAGGGAATTTTTCAACATATTTCTCAAAAAGAGGAATTGCTGTAGAAAATGAACTGTCCCTGTATGCCTCTATTGCAGGCGAATAAAATAAACCCTCCTGTTCTTCAGTGCTGATATTCGCACATGCATATTGTGAGGCTAAATCACTAGCCTTTTCAGGTTGTTTTAGTGCGGCATATACATCTACCAATCCGCGTACCGCCTTTTCGCAGATTCCACGGTCTTCACCATAATTGGTGAGAATTTGATTGTATTCAGTTACCGCCTTCTCATATTCCCATTTCTTGTAATAAATATCAGCCATTTCTATCTTGGAGGAAGCAACCAGATCTGAATTCGGATAATCGTTTACCACTTGCTCAAAATAACGTTTTGCTTTATCTAATTCAGAAATAGCTTTGTAACTCAGCGCTACTTCATAAACAGACTGAAGTGCATACCTTGATGAAGGGTAATTATTAATAATATCCAGTAATCGTGTTATCTTTTCGTTGATTTTTTCGGAAAACCCGAATGATTTTGCCATATAAAATAAGGCCTGATCTTCGAAACCGGCATGGAGATCCAACGCTGACTGATAGTGACGGATTGCGTTTTCGTTTTGTTTGGTCATATAATACCCGTCTGCAGCCCTCATAAAACCATCTGCGAGTTTACTTTTATTATTTACCGGAAATTGCACATAAATTCTAAAGGCCTCAATAGAAAGATCTGCCTCCTGCTTTTTCAAATAGGCATATCCCAAATTGTAATATGCATCAGCCTTAAGTTCTCCTGCAAGTGGCAAGGCTACAACTTCTTTGAACAACTTGATTGCAAGATCCGTCTTGTTTGATCGAAAATTCGCATCGGCTGACCAGAATTTGGATTTAACCGAAATAGCCGGATCCATCGGATACTTTTCGGATAGTTCGAAAGACTTTAATGCTCTGGAATAATTGGCTTCCTCAAAGAACTTAACTCCTTGATTAAATGCCACTAGCTGATAGGCTGATTTCAATTTAGCGTCTTTATGCTGAATCTTATCTAAACTGGCCAAGGCCTTATCATAGTTATTGGTAGTGATGTACACATTTACAAGATATTGATTTACATCACTCCTTCGGGCTGAATTAGGATATCTCTGCAGATATGCTTCAAGTGCCTTTATAGCCTCGTCATAAGGATTAATGTCCAGTTTATAAGATAGAACAGCATAGTTATAGAGGGCATCTTCTTGAAGCACAGGATCCCCTTCACACTTAGATGCGGCGTCGAATGCAGATCGGGCAGCAACGAGCTTGTTTAACTTTAAGTAACATTCTCCTACATGATAATATGCTGTTTGACCTAAGCTATCCTTTTCTCTCGAAACCTTGTCGAACATTTTGATTGCCTTCTCATATTGACCGCTTTTATAATAGGCATATCCAAGTACATATTCGTCATCACGCGAGGGATTGGCCTTTTCATAATACTCCTGCAAGTAAGGAACCGCTTCATCGAATTTAGAAATGCGATAGAACGCATCTCCTATAAGATGATTCAAATCATTCCTGTTGAATAAATTGGCCGTATCTATGATCGTCGGAGCAAATTCCGTCACTTCCTTGAACTTTTGCTGTAAATAATAAATTTGAGCTATGTAGTAAGGAACTTTTCTGCCGAAATTTTCAGAGGACTGCAACTTTAAAAACCCTTCGAGGGCTGTTTGATACGATTTATCCATGTAGGCAATGTGACTAAAGTAATACAATGCTGGTGCAGCATAGAGGGAAGATCCGTCTTTTATATTGTAGAAGGCACTTCTCGACTCAGGGTACCTCTTTTCTTGAAAATTCGCATATCCCAACTTGAAAAAATATTCATCCTTGTCCTCGGGTTCAACATCTTGACTGTGCAATTTATTGAACCATAACAAGGCCTCAATAAAATCCTTTTTTTGATAAAAAAACCGACCTAATTTAAACGCTATCTGATTTTTATAAATGCTTTCGGGATAATTTCTGCTAAAATTCGTTAGGAGCATTACTGCATCATTATTAAACAATTCTAACGCAGAAACTCCTTCGTAGTAAAGGGCTTTAATGTACAATGGATCTTCAGGATTCTGAAAATCTTCAGCAAAGTTTCTAAATTCAATACGAGCCGCTACATATTGCTGCTTCTGAAAAAGTTCTTCTGCTCTGTAGAACTCCGCATACATGCTATTGTATTTTTCGGAAGTCTGACCAAAAATTGTAAGGGAAGGAAGAAACAAAATGACGGCAATGAACCACTTCATACCAAATTACTTTTAAAGAAGTAAAGTTAAATTAGGTATTCCTCCTGCCTTTAAAAGGATTTAAAAGTTTTAAACCTAAATCTGTTAAGATAATTAGCGAATCAACAAGAAAGAGAAGAGGCATTTTATGACCTTTATGCTCGTAATTCAAAAACAGTGAGCACAGTAATTAATTTATCGGGAGTGCAAATTAATCAGCAATCCTCTGTCGTACTCCAAGAAGTAAATCTTCAATTAAATGAAACTGAATTTGTTTATTTGATAGGTCGAACAGGAAGTGGAAAATCAAGTCTGCTTAAAACCATCTATGGAGATTTACCCATCAAAGAAGGTTTAGGAGAAGTTGCCGGTTTCGACCTCAACAAATTAAGAAAAAAGGACGTACCGATGCTTCGAAGAAAAATCGGGATTGTGTTTCAGGATTTTCAATTATTACAAGATCGAAATATCTATGACAACTTGTTATTCGTATTGGGAGCTACGGGTTGGAAAGATAAACAACTTATGGATAAACGAGCGATTGAAGTATTGCAACTTGTTGGAATAGAATCAAAAGTGCATGCCATGCCTCATCAATTGTCAGGTGGAGAACAGCAAAGGGTGTCTATTGCGCGTGCACTCTTAAATAAACCGGCGTTAATATTGGCGGATGAGCCAACGGGAAATCTTGACCCTGAAACATCTGAAGAAATTATGCGATTGTTACTTGCCTTGGCTAAAGAAGAAAAAACGGCTGTAATTATGGCCACGCACGACATGCGTATGGTAGAAAAATTTCCGGGAAAAGTTTACAAGGTTGATTTAGGTATGGTAACGGCGCTCAACTAAACATTTCCTGATTTCGAAAATAGTACGCGGAACAGTTTAAACCAATTCTTTCCGGTGAGATAGGCCTGATCACCTTTGAAAGCAATGCCATTGAGTACATCTCCATTGCCTCTGCCTTCTTTAACCAAACTTGAGGCATCTATCTCCGCCAGCACCTTGCCGTTCTGCGGATCAATCACCACAATCTTGTTTGTCATCCAAACATTTGCATAAATTAAATCATCAGTGTACTCAAGCTCATTCAAGTTAAGCACAGGGCCTTGGTGCGTATTGACCTCTATTGTTCGAAGAACCTCAAATGTTTCAGGATCCCTAAAAGTAAGGCGTTCTGATCCATCGGACATAATGAGCGATGACCCGTCATTGCACAATCCCCATCCCTCCCCCACATAAGTCATTTCGCGTTTGTATCGAAGCGTTTTCTTGTCATAAACTAGACACCGTTTTTCTTGCCAGGTCAATTGAAAAAGATCATCACCCAATATTGTAATTCCCTCACCAAAATAGGCAGGATCTAAGTCCGTCTTTTTCAAGATCTTTCCTGTAGCTAAATCTACTTGAGCTACCCTGCTTTGACCTCGCTGACCGGTTCCTTCGTACAGCTGATTCCCATCAAATTCTAAGCCTTGCGTAAAACTGGTTGGATCATGAGGAAAAGATTCTTCAGGACGAGCAATCCATAATTCCGGTACGACATCTGAAACTACCTGTACGACACGTTCATCTACATATGTTTTCCCATTATTCAAGGTTACGAGCAATTGTAATGCATGTGCTCCGAGGCCATAAGCTCCCGCCTTCAAAAAGTAATGAACTTTGCCCTTGGGAGATCGCCATACATGGAAAAGGCTGTCATTATAATTCAATTCGAGTTTAGCAACTGTGTAATCGTTAATCAGAATTTCAAGATCAACCCCTTCATTCCACTTCACGGTAAGATTATCCTTAAATGAGAAAGTTGCCGGGAATGTATCCTCTTCGGAGCTTGTTTCACTACCAGAGAAAATAGGACCAAGAACAAGAGCCAAAAGCGTAGCCACAATTAGACTAAGGATTACATATCGTTTCATCTTACTCATCCTATCTTGGCATCTATTTCATCGGCATTTATGGAATGATGAGAGGCCGTGTAAATCAGTTCCCCATTTTTTAATGCGATGACCTGGGGCGACTGATGAACAACTTTAGTCCGAACAGCAACCTCATCGGATAAACTTCTAAACGCAATAAGGTCTAACAGATAAATCTTAGCTTTTTCAGAAGGAACTGCCCAGTTACGGTTAAATTCTGCCAGAGCCATTGACGAGATATGGCACCGTGTGCTGTGCTTAAATATCACCGAAGACTCGGAGGAGACAAGGATATGCTCAAGTTGTTCAGTTCGTTCTAATTTTATCCATTCCATTTTCTTCCATTGCGAAGTCAAAATCCGCCCGTAAACTGTTTTAAAAAACGTATATCGTTCTCAGAATATAATCGCAGATCATTCACCCTGTATTTCAGTTGCGCAATCCGTTCAATCCCCATCCCAAATGCAAATCCGGAGTAAACCTTGGAATCAATGCCACAAGCATCAAGCACATTAGGATCCACCATGCCACATCCAAGGATCTCCAACCAACCGCTATGCTTACAAACATTACAACCGGATGAGTTACAAAGAGTGCACGATACATCTACTTCGGCACTGGGCTCTGTAAACGGAAAATAGGACGGTCGCATACGAATCCTAGCTTTTTCACCAAACATTTCCCTGGCAAAATACAGCAGCGTTTGCTTGAGGTCGGAAAAAGATACATCTTTATCAATATAAAGGCCTTCTACTTGGTGAAAAAAACAATGCGCCCGAGCGGAAATGGCTTCATTTCGATAAACTCTACCCGGAGAAATCGTTCGAATCGGAGGCTCAGTGCTTTCCATTACCCGAACCTGAACAGAGCTGGTATGTGTTCGTAGCGCCAGTTCCTTTTCACCTTTTTGGATAAAAAAAGTATCCTGCATATCACGTGCCGGATGTTCAGGAGGAAAATTAAGGGCGCTGAAGTTATGCCAATCGTCTTCAATCTCAGGGCCTTCGGAAACCGTGTATCCAATTCGGGAAAAAATATCTATAATTTGAGTCCTTATCAAAGAAAGAGGGTGCCGAGAACCCATTGGAAGAGTATTGGAAGGCCTTGAAAAATCAAGCTTCTCGGCATGTCGATCTTTCAATTCAAGATTCTTTTTATGCTCCTCATAATATGTTTCCAGTTCCAATCTAAGGGTGTTTAACCATTGACCCGCCTCCTTTTTTTGTTCCGACGGCAACTCCTTGAGTAAACCAAACAAATCTTTAATCAAGCCCTTAGACCCAAGATAACGAATACGAAACTGTTCCAGACCCGAAAGGTCCATTATTTGCTGATTTTTTAGCTCCTCGCGTATTTTTTCTATCTTTTCTCTCATCAAAAACGCTTTAATCAAGCATGATTGGATTCACTTATTAATTCAAGTAATCATTAAGATTTTTGCCCAAAAAACTTTGCTAAGGTAAGAATTTGCATCACAATCGTGTCAGGGTATTTCAAAATAAGTTTATCTTTGATAGATTGTATAATTTGACTTTTTCATGAAAAAAATCCTTGCTGTGACACCTTGCTTTAGCATGATCCTTCTTTGCACAAGCATGATCCTTCTTTGCACAGGAATATTAAGTTCATGTAAACCGGATGCCCCTTCCGTCTTGAAGATTTTTATTCGTTCTGCAAACAACGAACTTTTAGAAGAGGCAGAAGTCATTATTATTGGAGACCCCAAGTCCAATCCTCCCACCGGAGCCTATGTAGATACGCTGCTTACTAATTCGTCAGGGTATGCCGAATTTAATTTAGAACCTTATTTTTCAGGTTCAGGAACAGGTAGCATGATCGCATATTTTGACGTTATTGCAAAAAGCAATTTGAAGAACACAACTGCTTATGTTAGATGCAGAAAAAATATAACATCAGTAGAAACGATGTATTTAATGAATTAAACTGACACCATGAAGAATAATCAACTTCTGTTTTTTACAATTATCGCTATCAACCTTTTAGGACTTTTTATTTTTTCCGGTTGCCGCAAGAAAGAAGATACTATTGCGATTATTCACGTTAAAAACGTCTCAAACCAACCTGTTAGTGGGGCGCGGGTAATACTCTATGGAAAATCTACCATTAATCAACCCGTCAATGTGGCACTTTATGATACAGCCCTCACAAACTCAGAGGGAAAGGCTACTTTCAATTATAACGATGTTTACCAACTTGGGCAGGCAGGGGTGGCCATCCTTAATATCAAGGCAACCTACGATTCTCTTGTTGGAGAAGGGATTATCAAGATTGTCGAAGAGACCACCTCTGAAGAAACTGTGTTTCTTCAGTAGTAGCAGTGTTTATCTTTTCCTGAAAAATTTATTTATGGAAATTCTTATTTCCGATTAATTTTTAAGGTGTTGTCAGAGGTTTAAACATGATAGATCTCTGCCTCCTCAATCAGATGTTGCCCTTTCATACGAAGAAATAACTGAATCAGAGCCACTACATCCTTTTCACAATAATTCTTTATTCGCTCCAGTCCTCCTTCTTCGTAATACACACGTGCGACATCAGCTCCGGAGATATCGTCTTTTGGGGTTGGAATGTTAAAGACGTGACAAAGTAAGGCTAAAGAGGTGTATGCCTTATAATCGCCAAATTTCCAAAGTTCCATAGTGTCTAAATGGGCAATCTCCCAAGGTTTTTTACCCGCAATATCAAGTAGATTAGGCAACTCTATACCCTGAATTAACATCCGTCGACATATATAAGGAAAATCGAACTCCTTTGCATTGTGACCACAAAGAGCATAATACTTCGAATTTCCATGTTCATCCAAAAGACGTTTAAATTGTTTCAACACTGTTTCTTCATCCTCGTGGAAAAAGGACTTCACACGCATTTGTCTTCCTGTGACCGTTTCATTTATGAATCCAACCGATATACAGACGATCTTACCGAATTCCGCCCAAATTCCCGCAGTCTCGTTGTAAACTTCTTTTACCGATTTATCCTCTCTGATTCTGGAACGCGATTTCGCTTCGAAGAGTTTACTCGCGTCATTACTTAATTCGTCGAAATGATAAACTTGCGGAACTGTCTCAATATCCAAAAACAAGATCCGTTCTAATTGTACTTTTTCCAGCATACTAATGTTCTTGTTAATGAAGATAAGAAAAAATTACCGTATACAGTTAATTAACTCTCCAAAAGAAAATATTCTAATTCTCCGATGAAAAAATAGAGCGCAAGTCTGGATTAACCTAATTTAGAACACCTACACAAGTGTTAATACTTTAATAAATAGGAACATCTGATGCCGGATTACAAATCCCCTTTAATCTTTTACCTGTCAAAAGCGATTTCATCTGAGAGATGGCAACTTGATTCAATTGTAGGATGCGATCTTCGGAACACCTGTTTTGTTGAATAAGCAGCGCATTGATGCTTTCCATATTGCTCAAAACAACTAATTGCTCTAATGTTGCTTGGTCACGAATAGTTCCATCAAAATGTGGATTTTGTTTTTTCCATTCTTGTGCCGTTATTCCGAAAAGCGCTACGTTCAATAGGTCAGCTTCGTTGGTATAAATCATCTGCGCCTGTTCTTTTGATACAAAATCAGGAATTAAGTTTTCCCTAATTGCATCTGTGTGCATCTGGTTGTTGATTTTGGATTATGTCGAATTCGCCACAATTTGAAGATTACGGATTTACTGCGTGTCTTCTTCGAGGATACAATTCATGCTCTGCCCCGACACTCCCTCTCCCTCTCACACTCCACACTCACACTCACACTGTATTTCGATCTCTCCACTTCGATGTAATCAGCACCCCTCCCTGTGTCCCTCCCCAAGGAGGGAATTAAGTAATCCCCCTCAGTCCCCCTGGAGAGGGGGAGGAAAATCCTGCTAAGCAGAGGATTACCACTCCCGATCTACACGTTAAGCCGTGAGCCCTGTTGAAGGACCGCTTTTCTATTGTCCTAGCCTCATTCGAAGTAAAATTCAGTCATGCGTTGGTAAGCATTTAAAACCAATCATCGGAGTTTTGACTTGTATGAAAAACAGCAAGAATAAATACTGTGTTCGTCTCAAATAGGTAATGAATACCAAAATCGAATTTTCTCAAAAATTTGATGCGTACTTCACGGTAGCGTACTTGACATTTTAATGGGTGCTTCCCGATATAATCAATGGATTTATCCAGTTCCTGAAGAAATTTCACCTCTAATCCAGGAGTTTGCTCAAAGAAGCATGAAGCCGCCTTTTGAATATGAAATTGAGCCCGTTCACTAACGACGACTTCAAAACTCATTTCACCTTGTATTTGCTGTAAAGTTCTTGTTTTACATCATTCCAAGATGAGTATTGGGCGGATTCGCGGTTATGTTCGTCAAGTGCCTTGTCCAGTTCACTTTTTTGCCAATCCGGAAGCTCTTCAGCATTTAAAGAGACAAAATCGAGCGTTTTCAAGTACTCGATCAAGGCTTTTGCCTTTTGATTTGAATCATCAATATATATGGTTCGTAACATGTTAAATTTTAGGATTAACGCTTGTTTGACTTGTTTAAAACAAATTTAACGTATAATGGTGATAAAATCAATTCCCTGCGAGGTTGCTATTTGATCTTTAAATCCAGCGAAGCGGGGAATCACTCAGGCAGCGCATTCCCCTGAACTAAAAAAACCAATCCACCGACGCATCCATCTGCTTTACGAAGTTGGGACGTAACAAGATCTTTAGTTTTCCATCCAACAATAACATGATTGGGGTACCAAACACATAATAATTTTTCGCAATCGGGCGCTCCCATTTTTTAAAATCGCAATTGGAAAGGTGATAATTATACGTTAATTCCTTGTCAACATACTTTTCCAATTCGCCACCTTGACTCCATCCGACCCCGTGAACTCTTGTGGACCGTCATAGATTAAAAGACCTTTCTTGAGACATGAATAAGACATGAATTTCTTCAGGTTAGAGGAAAAATCTTTTGTAAAAGTTTGCGCTGATTTGATTTCTATAGGTAATAACATTGAGCCATTTTGCTGAATTAAATCAATTTCAACTCCGTTATTGTCGCGCCAGTAAAAGAAATTCTCACCGGATTGAAAATTCAAGCTGTTCTTGAGAAAATCCATAATGATAAAATTCTCTACCAATGCACCACGAAAATGAGAAAGCTGCAATTCATTGGTCGTTTTGATATTCAAAAGCGCACAAACCAGACCTGTATCACAAAAATAGAGTTTAGGTGATTTAACAATTCGTTTGTTGTAATTCTCGTGAAATGGTTGCAGTAAACGAACAACGTAGGTACTTTCAAGTATGGAAATCCATGAATGTGCCGTACGCACGTTGATCCCACAAGCGTTGCTTAATGCCGCAATATTCAGTTGCTGACCAACTCTCCCGGCACATAACCTTAAAAACTTTTGAAAAAGCAAACCATCTTCTATTTGTTTAATTTGCCGCACATCTCGTTCTACGTAGGTACGGATATATGATGCATACCACATCGCTGGATTTCTTTTCTTTGCAATAACTTCCGGATAAAAACCTTGTAATATTAAATCCATGATATCGGACGTGGGTACTTGTTTATGTATTTCATTGTAGCTCAAAGGCAACAGATCAATAACTCCAATTCGACCTGCTAATGTTTGCGTAATGTAATCTTGTAACAAGATGTTGTTACTGCCTGTTAAAATAAATAAGCCATCTCCATCTGTGGTATCCAATAATTCCTGCAGATAATTCAAAAGTAATGGAGCACGTTGTACCTCGTCGAGAATGGCGCCATTTGGATAGCGATTTAAAAAGGCACGAGGATCCTGAAAAGCCAATTCGCGCTCATCGGGATTTTCCAGTGAAACATACGGTTTATTCGGAAAAGTGTCTCTTGCCAATGTTGTTTTTCCGGATTGTCTGGGTCCAACGATGAGTACCGAGCGGAAAGATTTCGCGTAGATTTCGAGTAAGCTTGTTATATCCCGATGGATTTTTTTATACATATCTTGTACCTATATACAACAAATGTATAACTATTTTAGTTGCAATTCTAATTTTTACTTTAGATTTTTGGACGGATTTTATCGATCACTCAGGTAGCGCATTCCTCTGCACTAAAAACCAGTCTACCCAGGTATCCATCTATTTTAAAGAGTTTCGGGGATTAGAATCCTGCCGTTTTGAAGAGAACTAAAAACATTTAATCTTTTATGTTCTTTTTTAGTTGAAACATAAAACCACCCGGAATCAGGTGGTTAAATTCTATTCCTTTATAAAATCACTCCTCAAGTTTATATCCTTCTTCTTCAATGATGATTTCATCGAAGTTATTCTCGCAAACTATAAAGCGGCACCTCGACTCTATGCATCAACGCAGGATGAAATATCCTATGAAGCGGGGAATAATATTGTTCTCTCGCATTTTTCAACTGATAATTTTCACTAACTTAAGGTAAACTATGAAGAATGAAATCATATTATACCGACCTAATGAAGCAGCTGAACACATAGAAGTTCGCCTTGAAAATGAGACTGTCTGGTTGAATCGTCAACAAATTGCAACTCTTTTTGGAAGAGATGTTAAAACAATTGGTAAACATATTACCAATGCTTTAAATGAAGAATTGGAAGGAATTCCAACTGTCGCAAATTTTGCGATAGTTCATTTTGAAGGTAAAAGAAATAGCCTCTAAACAAAGTGCATGGGGATCTAATATTATTGAAAATGTTGCAAAAGAATTGAACGCTGAGTTCCCTGACATGAAGGGATTCTCAAGACGTAATTTGTATGCCATTCGACAATGGTACATGTTTTATAATTCAAAATATGAATTTGTGCCACGATGCGTGGTACAAATTCCATGGGGCATAACCGTTTGATTATAAGTAAAATAAAAGGCATAGAAATTGCCAAATTTTATGTGCAAGCTTGTGCAAAAAATGGTTGGGACAGAGACACATTAGAAGTACAAATTCAAAGTTCTTATCATCTAAAATCCGGGAGTTCTCTTCATAATTTCAATTCGACCTTAACGAAAGTACAATCAAAACTGGCAATTGAAACTTTTAAAGATCCCTATAACTTCGATTTTCTCGGACTACAAGAAGATGCATTGGAGAAAGCAATCGAAGACGAATTAACCAAGCATATTACTAAATTTTTACTTGAACTCGGTAAAGGATTTGCTTTTGTTGGCAAACAATATCCCATTGAAATAAGTGACAATGATTACTTTATCGATTTACTTTTTTACCATCTTGACTTAAGGTGTTTTGTGGTAATAGAATTAAAATCAGGAAAATTCAAATAGCCAATTATTTTTAGCCGCTTAAACCGAACTCACGTTATACTATTATTAGCTTTTTTCTATATGTGTATTTTATTTTTATCAACATTCAAAGGAATCTTACATGAATTATTTTTTGATCGACTTCTATTTTTAGCAATCAAATCGTAGAAATAGTCTCTTATAAATCTTGGAAAAACTACCATCAAAGAAGCTAATATCTTATAAACCCAATTACAATTCCTCAAAATTTCAATTATTGCATTTGATTTTGATTCAAAATTCCGACTTCTTTTAGACAAAAGATAAATAGTCTCAATTTCTGTATTAGGTGATATTCCTATACTAGAGCATATTTCTTTTCCTTTTTCAGAATGACTTGATACATACAAAAAATCAGTCTTCCCATATTTCATTGGAATCTGAATGAAACGATTACACAAAAGGCAATCTCCATCAAAAAGAATGATTATTTCTTTTTCTTGATCCATTTTCCAATGTCTTGTATCAGATAGTAAGGAATGTTCGCTTGATTACTATACTCTGTTGGATTAGGTTTTCCATCTCCTTCAAAAAATAAATGATCGAGGTTCTTATATAGTTTAAAATCCACATTACCATGTTCTTTCAAGACATCTTTCCATAAGTTCATTTCTTCTACAGTTACTTGATAATCACGTTCACCCTGAAGAAAAAACATAGGAATAGTCAACTGATTAGCTATTATTGTAGGCTGATAGTCTTTAAGCGAAAGCCAATAGGAGGATGGCAAACCTAAAGGCAATTTACTAGATACTGAAGATGCAGTTAAGCTGTCGTTTAAAAACTCTATTTGATTTTCTAATAATCTTATTTGTTGTTTTTCTTGTTCTGATAGTTCCCCATCTAAATTGAAAATATATTTAGATTGTTTAAGTATTAAATCTTCTAAGGAACTGGCATTGGCAGCCATGTAAACAATTCCTTTTACTTCAGGATGTTGAATCGCTACTTTCGGGGCTAGCATTCCTCCAAGGCTATGCCCAATCAAATAGATGCTTTTATTTTTCAAATCATTAGTTTGCTGGATATACTTGATAATAGAAGAAACATCTTTGGTTACTTCTTCTTCAATGGTAATGTTTTCCAAACCGTCTTTGTGTGTATATGTTCGTTTATCATATCTAATAGATGAAATACCTTCTGATGCTAACCCAATAGCCAAGTCTTTAAACGGTTTATTTATCCCTATTGTCTCGTCCCTATCATGTGGGCCTGATCCGTGGATAAGTATGCAAATAGCATCAGATTTTTTGGAAGGATGAATAATCGTTGCTCCAAGTAAGATAGAGTCACTTTTAATTTTGATATCTTTCTGTCGAAATCTTTCGTCATCAAAATAGCTTGGAGAAATATATTGTGTTTGTTCTTCACATGAATGAACGGGAACAAAAAAAAATCCTGCAATCTTCTCTTCTTCCCTTGATAAGATGAGTTTTAAATCAATGGTTTGGTGCTTAAAGTGACAAGTGTAATAATAAGTGTCAAAATTATCTTTTGATTCCTGACAATTAAATTCATATTTATCTAATTCTCCGTTTTGAGCAATAACACTTTGCCATATTGCAGATAATTGATTTTGTGGAATTTGAGATTGAACGCTGTTATCAAATTTTTGATAGGCTTGATAAAATTTTTGATTGGTAATCTCGCTGACGAATTCAGAAACAATATTACTTTGTGCGTAACTATTGATCGCAATCATTGAACCTAATAAGAATAATACACATCTTATACTTTTATGTTTATACAATAGACTCATAGTATTAATTTTCTCTAGCGATAGAAATATTATTTTTAGCGAAAAAATCAACTACTTCTTCCTTATCCTTGATTGAAATAACTAATCTCTTTTTATTCTTTTTAGTCAGATAAATAGCATATTCGCAATTGGTAATATACGCCCATCCATAGTCTTTTGAATAACGTACTCCCCAACCAAAAAAATTGGATAGGGCATCTGCGTTTTTAATTTGGATGGTATCTATGTCTGACCATTGAATAGTCTTTGACACTATGGTAAAAGGGAAAAAGCTATATTTTAGATCAGTAGAGGTAAATTCTACCTTCAGACGAAATAACATAAGGACAATCCCCAATATAATAATTACTACTAAAGTGTACCAAGATGATGGACTAGATTCTTTTTGCAGCAAATAGAATGACACTATTACTAATTGGATTGTATATAATATAAAAATAAACGTTGGCAGTTTTGAATTTTCTCTGATTATCGATTTCATATTTTTTTCATCATTAAAATTATACTTGTTTTTACTTGTTGAAAATTTTCTTTAATGCTTTTGTCAACCTGAAAGTATAATACTCCCCAAATCCAGACCAGGAATGGCATAAAATTAAGTTAATATTTGATCTGTTAACTGGCAAGAGAATGATCATTAAAAATAGTTTGAGCTGCATTAGGTTTTAGACCGGTCGTTTGGT
>JBIKYP010000079.1:0-10589 GCA_044355195.1 Crocinitomicaceae bacterium
AGCCTACGGAAAACAACTCAATCCCAGAATCTCAGTAGGAGGTTCATTAAATATAATCGCTTCACAATTAGAATCATATAATGCCCTTGGCGTTTCAGCTGATTTATCCGGGACATATACCGACAGAAATGATAACTTATTGATTACAGCACTCGTAAAAAATGCCGGAATACAATTGAAAAATTACACCAACGATGAAAAAGACCCACTTCCCATTGAATTTCAAATGGCTGCCTCTTACAAACTTCTCCATGCGCCCTTTCGCTTTTCATTGTTGGCTCACCATCTCAATCGGTGGGACATTACCTATTACGACCCGAACATCAAACCAACACTTGATGCTTTAACAGGTGAAACCGTAGCAGTAAAACATGTGGGTTTTGGTGAAAAAGTGGCGCTTCACCTAACCTATCAAGTAGAAATCCTGATTTCAAAGCATCTACACTTGCGAACAGGATTTGATTACCACCGAAGACAGGAAATGAAACTTACCGACCGACCGGGACTCTCCGGCTTCACCTTTGGAATCGGAATGTATTTCAAGAAATTCAGTTTAGACTACGGTTTTTCAAACACCTCAAAGGCAGGTTTCAACAACATGGTGACTGTTTCCAGTAATTTATCGAATTGGAGAAAATAGAGAAGAACCAACTCCGGAGATAAAAACGAAAAAACCTCTTTATCAAATACTTAATTTTCATTATTTTTTAAAAAATTAACCGAGCAACGTACCTTCATTCGTCGAAACAAATAAATCTGAAACTATGAAAAAAGTTATTGTTCAGTATCAATTATACTAGCCAGTTTTACGTCGTTTAGTCAGGCAGAGAAAAAATATATTCCTGAAACAGGTGATTGGTCGATCGGAATTGATGCCAATCCATTCTTTAACTATCTCGGTAATTTCATTGGTGCGGAATATTTTGTATTCCCAAGAATTTCTCTCGGCGGCGAGTTTGGATGGGGACTTGCATTTCTATCAACCTCAGCAAGTTCAACCTCGTATGAGGGGAACAATGGAACAGTTGTTGGAACTGTAGTTGAAGAAGGAGCAAAATCCTCTGAATTTACAATCGACACGGATGGACTGAATTCTGTTTTCGGACCTGCAGCAATATTGAGAATGTCTTTCTATTTTTAATTATTTCAGTTGTTTACATAAAGGGAACTTCGGTTCCCTTTTTTATTTTCCTTAAATTTGCCGAATGTCTTCCAAAAGACTTACCATAGCTGTTGACGGGCATTCATCTTGCGGTAAAAGCACACTTGCAAGAGCCTTAGCAAAAGAACTTGGCTATTTGTTTATTGATTCCGGGGCGATGTATCGAGGTGTCACATTGTACTGTATGCGTCGAGGTTTAATTGAAAACGGAGTTTTAAATAAACATGCGATTACTGACATTCTTCCTAAAATTGAACTTCATTTCGAATACAATCCAACAACCGATATTTCAGAATTAATTTTAAATGGCGAGAACGTAGAGCATATGATTCGAATGCCAAATGTAGCATCCAATGTTTCGAAAATTGCTGCCCTGAAAAGCGTACGTACGAAACTGGTAGAAGAACAACGAAAAATTGGAGTCCATGGAGGTATCGTGATGGACGGAAGGGATATTGGATCCGTGGTATTTCCAAATGCCGAGCTAAAATTATTCGTTACTGCTGCACCTGAAATTCGTGCCAATCGTCGCAAACAAGAATTAGAGGCTAAAGGTGTTCAGGTAACGATCGACGAGGTTATCGCCAACCTGATGGAACGCGATCTAATAGATTCCACCCGAGAAGAAAGTCCACTTATTCAGGTTGCAGACGCTATCGTGATAGACACATCCTTTCTGACCAGAGAGGAACAGCTCGAGCAAGCCTTACAACTGGTGACAACTATCGTGAACTAAGAACGCCCGATTTCACTGCTGTTGTTCCAATACCGCATAGCGATTGATTCTGAACAATAAATTGGTCGTATATCCCACAAATGTGCTTCAAAAAGCAGGGATTACTGTTATGGATCAACTCAAAGAGAATTAATAATCCAATTATTGCTTTTCCTTATCTACTATTTTTTAAATTTCCTATGTGTTTATTTTTAATGAGAGACTTCATTTGTGCAATAGCCAGAAGATTTAAATGAGCTTCTCACTTTAAAAAATTCTATTTTTAACAAAAAAAGTATGGATCCAAGATTGGACTCATTTGAGCGTTTGTTGAACATCATGGATGACCTCAGAGAAAAATGTCCGTGGGACAAAAAACAAACGCTGGAATCCCTCAGACATCTTACCATCGAAGAAACCTACGAATTAACGGATGCCATTACTTCCAACGATCTTCAAGCCCTAAAAGGAGAAATTGGAGATCTCTTTCTTCACCTGGTCTTTTATTGCAAAATTGGATCAGAACTAGGTGCTTTCGATGTCGCTGATGTACTGAATAGCATCTGTGAAAAGCTCATCTATCGTCATCCGCATATTTACGGTGACGTCACGGCAGAATCAGAAGATGAGGTCAAATCAAACTGGGAAAAACTAAAACTTAAAGAAGGAAAGAAATCTGTTTTGGAAGGTGTGCCAACCTCCCTACCCGCCATGGTCAAAGCATCACGCATTCAAGAAAAAGTGAAAGGAATAGGATTTGATTGGGACAATGCTGAAGATGTATGGAAAAAAGTACGTGAAGAACTGGATGAATTTCATCAAGAAAGCATTTCCAACACTCCGGAAATGGAAGACGAGTTCGGAGATGTACTGTTTTCACTCATCAACTACGCACGTTTTAAAGGTATCAATCCCGAAAATGCCCTTGCTAAGACGAATCATAAATTTATTCAACGGTTTCAACTCATGGAAAAAATGATTTCCGAAGAAGGAAAACTCATTTCGGATATGCATTTGCATGAAATGGATACCTACTGGGAGAAAGCGAAGAATAATTTGAACTCTTGAACACTTTTAACCCTTTCAACCTTTGAACTTTCAACCTTCAACTTTCAACTTTCAACCTTTGAACCCTTTGAACCCTTTGAACCTTTGAACTCTTTAAACTTAACCAAAGACAATTTGATCATGAAATGGCTAAACTTTTTAATTCTAACCTTGGCAATAACAAGTTCTGTATATCCTCAGAATCAGACCATAAGAGGTTTTATTTACGCTAAATCAAGTGGAGAGCCCATCGCTTTTGAAAAGGTGCGGTTAATCAAAAAAGCTGACAGCTCGTTCGTTGCCGGTGCACTTACAGATTTGAATGGTTTTTTTTCTATTCCAAAAATTTCAAAGGGAAACTATCTTCTTAAGATCGATAATCCGGCATACAATGAATTCATTCTACCGATAACAATTAATGATGAAAGAGGAATTCTGGATGTAAAAGTTGAACTTGAAAAATCGACGATCAAAGAAATGCTAGACGTAACAGTTAGGGCAGAATCAAAGCAAAAAAAGAATGAGGTAATGATGTCTCAAATAAAATTGGACAAGAAGGCGCTGGAACGTATTCCTAAAATCGGAGCAGAGAATGATGTCGTTATGGCTTTGTCCGTAACTCCTGGAGTCGTCACCACGGGTGATCAGGGTGGACAACTCTACGTGCGAGGAGGAACACCGATCCAGAATAAAATCTTACTTGACGGAATGACCATCTATAACCCCTTCCACTCAATTGGATTTTTCTCGATTTTCGAAACCGAACTGATCAAAAACGTCGATATCTACACCGGAGGGTTCGACGCCCGTTATGGTGGTCGCATTTCATCCGTGATGGACATTTCATACCGTGATGGAAACAGGAAAACTTTCGGCGGAAAGATATCTGCCTCTCCATTTATCGCCAAAACGGTTTTAGAGGGCCCAATAGGACGAAAACTCCAGAAGGGAACACGAGCCGGCTCGTATATTTTTTCCGCAAAACACAGCCTGCTCGATTATACATCCAAGTCGAATTTCAAATTAGTAAATGACCCGAGGGGTCTTCCCTATAGTTTTACAGATCTCTATGGCAAAGTTACATTCAACAGTGACGGAGGATCAAAATTTAGTGCTTTCGGTTTCAGAAGCACTGATTCCGTAAACTATTCAGTGGCCGATCTTAACTGGAAGGCTGCCGGAGGAGGAATGAATGTCCTTTTGGTCCCTGCAAGTTCTTCAATGATGATCAAAGGTCATGTAAACGGAAGTTCCTTTGAAACAACCTTTACAGAAACAGCTACTGAGCCACGTTTTAGTAAAATAGGCGGTTTCGATTTGGGATTTGACTTCACTTACTTCCTCCGAAACGAAGGAGAAATGAATTATGGATTCAATTTTAACGGATTCAATACTGAATTTGTCACATATAACGAAGCTAAACGCAAAATCTCTGCGACCAATTTTAATACAGAACTAGGGGCCTATTACAATTACCGTTTAGTTAAAAACCGCTGGGTAATTCAACCAAGCATCCGAGCACAGGTGTATGCTTCTTTGGGAACCGTTTCACTCGAACCACGTTTTGGTGCCAAATACAATGTAACGGAGAGATTTCGAATTAAGATAAGCGGAGGACGATTCTCTCAAAACTTCACCTCTGCCTCATCAGATAAGGATGTCGTGAACCTTTTCAATGGATTACTTTCTGCTCCCACAAATGTACAAAGTGATTTTGTCAATCAGTTCTTGAACAGTAAAGAGGTTAAAAATGGAATACAGTACGCCTGGCATGGTATTTTTGGAACAGAAGTGGATATTGCGAAAAATTTAACAGCGAACGTGGAAGGATACTACAAATACTTCTCTCAGCTATCTAACATCAATCAGAATAAAATTTATGAAGACCTTGCTCAGTTTGCAAACATTGACGATGTCTTTAAGAAGGATTTCATTATCGAAGACGGAGTTTCCTATGGAATTGACATTCTTTTGAAATATAATAAAGATAGGATTTTCCTTTGGGGAGTTTATTCATACGGACATTCAACACGCTGGGACGGGTTCACTAAGTATTATCCGGTATTTGATCGTCGTCACAATTTAAATTTGGTTGGTTCGTATTTGTTCGGAAAGACAAAAGATCTCGAGTTAAGTGTACGCTGGAACCTTGGATCTGGACTGCCCTTCACACCTTCTGCAGGAGGATATCAGGCAGAACAATTCAACGGAGGCGTGAGTACTGACTATACTTCAAGCAATCCGCAAACCGTAACGGTCATTCTTGGAGAATTTAATAGCTCGCGACTACCCTACTATCATCGCCTTGACGCCACACTTACACAGAAGTTTGTCATGAAAAATAAAGATGTTTTAGAGGTCATTGCCAGCGTCACCAATGTGTATAACCGAAATAACATCTTCTATGTGAATCGGGTAACCTCGGAAAAGATCTATCAGTTCCCGGTCCTTCCAAGTATGGGAGTGAGTTATAAGTTTTAGCACATCATTATCCTTAGCTATTGTTCTTTCAGACAGGTATTTGCAATTATAGAGGTCACGTAAACGTGCCTTTTCCTTCTCCCTACTTTTGTAGGCCAAAAGTAGCAAAACTCCGGAGTGAGTTAATCGAAGTCGCCTTCTCACTTTTGCAAGTAACCCTCCTTTGTAGGAGAGCCGAGAATCGAGAGCAATTTGCTGTGAACTGAAAATCAGAAAACTTTTAAAACTGTACGTTTAGGAAATAATTTAATTTAATGTGCTAGATATCTATATTTGTATATTCTTCAGAAAAGTTATAAGTTGAGCTTTTTCGGGAATATCAACAGTTTATACAATGAAAAAATAGTTTAAAATAGTGTTATATGGCAATCACATTTCATATAGATGACATTTCAAACCCAAAAGCCAAGGCTTTTTTGGAATACATAAAAACATTAGATTTTATTACCATTGATAGCGCAGAAAGTCAATATGTTAACTTATCAGATGAGCATTTACAAATACTTAATGAAAGAAGAATAGACAGACTGAAAGGAGATTCTAAGACCCATTCTTGGGAAGAAGTCAAAGACTTTGTCAGAAATAGAAAATCAAAATGACAAGCCCTTAGAATGGGAAAAAAATTCATCATTCAAATTGAAGACAGGGCAAAAATTGAAATTGCAAATGCTTACGATTGGTATGAAGAACAAAAAGATGGATTGGGAGAATCCTTTTTGAAAGCTTTTCAAAAGGCGCTGATATCTATTCAAAAATTACCTTACGGATATAGAGAAGTTTATTATCACAGACAATTTCCGATGAAACGTTTTCCTTTTGTCATTCTCTACGAGATCAATATAGATACAATCTATGTTGATGCCGTTTTTCATACAAGTAGAGATCCGAAACAAAAATTATTTTAATCTTTTGGAGCATAGATCGCTACGCTGTTAGAACCAAGAGCTGAGAATTCCTTTAACACTTTTCCACTCTCGCACATACACTGACCTTACGCCTAGTTCTGTGCAAAAGTGAAATGAAACAATCGTAGGATTATAGGCCCATCAGACCGAAATTCCCGTAACAACGGACGCTGTCCGTTGTCGACAATAATAAGCTGCTTTAAGCCCTGTAGGGGGCGAAAGATTCCTTGAGTAATGTTTTTCTACCTTCTACTTTTGTAGGCCGAAAATTTCAAAAAATACATATTTTGTATTTTATAAAACACATTAATTATATATATTTGTATTTTATAAAATACATTTTAGATGGAGGCATTATTGAGAAAACACCTAAATCTAATCTCGCAAACCGAAGTTGGGTTTGAAAGGTATTTGTTGGATACACTTCCTTGGGAACAGCGCTTAATTGGCATCAAAGGAGCAAGAGGCGTCGGGAAAACAACCCTATTTCTGCAATATATCAAAAAATCATACGACATATCGCCAAAGGCATTGTACCTAACGTTGGACGATATATATTTCTCTGATAACAAGTTAAGTGATTTAGTCGAGGCTTTTGTAAACAAAGGTGGCGAACATTTATTTCTGGATGAAGTGCACAAATACCCGAATTGGTCCATTGAGTTAAAGAACATTTACGACAATTACCCTCATTTGAAAGTAGCGTTTACCGGTTCGTCCCTTCTCGAAATATTAAATGCACGTGCAGATTTAAGTAGACGAGCTTTGGTCTTCGAACTACAAGGTTTGTCGTTTCGAGAATTTTTAAAATTTCGACATGGAATTGATTTTCAACCTATTTCACTTGAAGAAATAGTGAAAAACCATACCCAAATCACCTTAAACGCCAACAAACAATTTAAACCACTTTCATTTTTCCAGGAATATTTAAAAATTGGCTATTATCCTTTTTATCAAGAGAATCCCTTTTTATACTACCAGCAATTGCAAGAAATTATAAACATGATTTTGGAAATAAAATTGCCTTTATTACGACGAACCGAGGTACAGTTAATTCATAAGGTCAAACAGTTGCTTTATGTTATCAGTCAATCGGTGCCTTTTAAACCGAATGTTTCTGCTCTGGCAAATAAAATACAGGTAACCCGAAAAACGGTTATGGACAACCTGTCTTACTTGTCGGATGCAGGGATTTTGAATTTGATCTACAAAGATCAGTACGGCACAAGCTTGTTACAAAAACCAGAAAAAATATATTTGGAAAACACCAATTTCGCTTATGCACTGAGTAACAGCGAGCCAAATCTAGGAAATGTACGTGAGACCTTTTTTCTAAATCAATTGAGTCAACAACATCGTATTACCTATCATGATCGAGTTGATTTTACCGTAAATGAAAGGTATCATTTTGAAATCGGAGGAAAAAACAAAAGCAAATCTCAACTAAAGGGTTTAGAAAATGCTTACATCGTCCAAGACGATATTGCGTTGGGCATTGAAAATACAATTCCACTGTGGCTTTTCGGAATGTTGTACTAGTAGATCATCTGATTTTGCGGCTCGATGGGCGAAGTGAGGAAAAGAATATCGTTGAAGGTGTGCCCTTATTCGATCTTTATGGCATTCAGCGGGTTGGAAAAATCAATTCCCCAGATAATCATGTATTCTACAAGAATTTCGGCGAGCGTTGGGGTGTAGATGATCTCGATTTCTGAATGATAGGTATTAAATGTGTCGCCTTTGGTAACCTTGAGTTTCATGTCATCCAGCACACCTGCTCCGATATTGAAACAGGTATAGGCAATGGCGCGTTGTATCCAACTGGTGAGTTTGGTTGAGCTTAGCTTCTGTGCTTGGAGGTAGGCACTTGCAATGGTGATGGTAACCTTTAACGTCGTACGTGGTACTTCCGTGAGGGGATACTTTTGTATGAATTCGTTTTCGCTTTTGTACAACTCCTCCGTAGTTTCGAAAATATCACAATCCCAACTCGGGAAATCGCCCAAGCTACCCTCGGTACTCTGTAAGGAAAACAGACGCATGTCTTTATACTCGATCAACTCCATGGAATAACTGCAAAAGAGTAAACTTCCGTTTTCTACGCGGTAGCGAGTTTTTCGGGATGAGGAGATCATTTGGAAGCATATGATTTTGTGCGTTCAAATCAGGGTTTCTCTTCTCTTGGCTTGGCAACAAGTGATATTAAAAGCCCCATTCCAACGATGACATCAACGACGTTCCAAAGTTCTCTGCCAAGTGCTAATTTGAAAAATGGTTGAAAAAGCAAGGCCAGCATACCATAAATGATCATTTCTGTTTGCCTGCCTCGCTCATTGGCTCGATAAGCTAAAATTGCAAAACCAACCAGCCCTGCAAACCGAACGAACTGGTAAAATCCGTATGGCATATCTGCCAGGCAGGTGAAGAGAAGTATGATTAAACCTATTTTTAGAATTGCAGACATATTGCTATTTCTTTATTTCCTCACTTTAATTACCCAAAAATCTAGCTGGACCAACTACAAAATTTATAAGGCAAATCCTTCGAGTTGGATCATCTTGTGACCCTTTTTCTACTCCGGGAGGAAGTTTCTCACCATACCCTTCAGAATAGATCTTATCAAATACAATAGTCACTTTTTTTTCTTTGACTAACTTAATTAGGGCTCCTCTTAACTCATGTTCAACACTATTTGCTCTTTTTCTTGAAAGATCAAGATTGTATTGAGTGTCTCCCCTTTGATCTGCATAACCGGATATATCAATAACTGCGACAATTAAATCCTTCTCAAATATCTTTTCGTTACACGTATTCACATAGTTTTTCCACTTTTCAAACTCTTTTATGATTTTATCAATAACATCCTCAACGGATTTTTTTCCTGCCCCTGAAATGTCGCAACTGGCAGTAGAGAATGAAACATCTCCAAAAAGCTTTTGAACCTTTTTTTCGAGTTGCATAATTCCTTCTCTTTCTTTACAGATAAGATTATTTAACTCAATTAGCAGGTTTGTATATAACTCTTCAGCTCCTCGTTTATCCAAATCAATCTGAGACAATCTGGATTCAAGATCATAAATTTTCAAATTGTATTCTTTGATTGCATTGTCAATGGCTAAATCTACAGCAGTAGAGCTATTTCCTTTTAAAATGGGATCTATAGGTTTTACTTTATTTAAAACAGCTATAAACTGATTTTCTTTTAAAACCTTTGATTTGTTGAAAATTGTTTCTCTCTTCTTTCCACCATTCGGTTCATATTTTGGTGTATACAATTGAGCAGTGGAAACGTACATTTCATTCGCGGCTCTTTTTTTTACTAATTCAGCATTTGTTGCACACGACGATAACGTCATGAACAAGAATGAATACATGATGAATTTTAAGGACATTTTGAATTAAATTTTGATTTTAAATGTTCTGATAATAAATTATTGGACTCTAAAAGATTTTTAATCTTTGATTTACAGCTGCATAATAAAATATAGCTTTCGCTTCCCTTCGATGGAAATGATGCTTCTAGAATAGTCTTAACTCTTGATAGGTTTTTGTCCTGCAAATTTTGCCTAGAATCATAAATGCCGGTCGATACAAAGTAATTTAAAAATGCTTCATCACTTTTAAAATCTGTTTGATCTGAGGATTCCTTTTTATCATTAATTGATTTCTTTTCATATTGAGCAATTTGTGTTTTAGAATTATTCTTTGAGTTTTTTACTGCCGAAATTCGTTGAGAAATCATTTCCTCTTGTAATCCTTTGATTTTACTTACATCCGTTTTCTTTAATATAAAATCACTCCGGTCCTGTGAATCCAGAAAATCGGATATCTTTTTACTAATCTGTGAAAGGTTATTTCTTTTTAAAAAACACATTTCCTTAAGCCTCATCGAGAGAAACCAGTTGGACCAAACTGATTTCAGGCGATAATACTCATTAACAGGTATACTTTTTGGCGAAATTTCCAACATACATACATCGACAGCAATACCATTTACATGGCTTAATTTTACTCGAGGGAAAACATTAGAATCTTCCGTTATTTTATTTTTAACGTACTGATACCCATCCGTAAGGATAAACACATGATTTTTATAGCCTTTTTCCAACCTGCCGGATAAATCGTCATTAAAGAATTTCCAGATATCAGCACCACGATAATCGTCTAGATGATTCGATTTGGATGCTTGACTATATAAATCATCCAATTGCGAGATTAACTTCGATTCGAAACGAACTATTTTCTTTTTATTTGATGCATGGATTTTGCCAATTGATAA
>JBIKYP010000121.1:0-4539 GCA_044355195.1 Crocinitomicaceae bacterium
AGTATTTAAATTAATTGAGGAACTATCCTGTTCTGCAAGAAAAACTTGGAATCTATCTCGAGACAAAATAAAGCCCTTATTCTTCGCTATCTCACGGAAGTGTTTCCAAATTTCAAAAATGATTTTTTTATCCACTTCAATTTGATCCGTTTCATCTTTTATCAATCTATCAGATAGATCCAAAAGGATTATAAAATTGTGATGATCTCTAGTTTCTGAATTTTTTCTTTTTCTTGGAGAACAGCCAACTGAGTTTAACAACATTAAAATCAAAAAGATTTTCAAAGAGTTTATCAACATAGTCTCTAATTGATGAGATTGTTTTCGATTAAAAAATTATTGTAAGTCTCTTCACAATTAATTATAACATTTTTGAGAGAAGGATTCCCAGTAAGGAATGAAAGCCATCCGGCATTCAATTCACTCAAGCAATACTTAAGTTTATCTACAGGTATTTTTATTCCATTAAGAACTTCATTTAATCTTCTAATTTTTCCTTCCTTTAATTTTATTTCTGCCTTTATTTTTCCAATATTAATCTCTTCTTCTTCTATTGACTGGTTAATTTTTTCAATCATCTCCTTCCTTTTTCCTATGACATCCCGTTTTTTCCATTCATTTATCGAGGCATTCAATAAAATGCTCCAAATAATATAAACCACAAAACCCATGAAAAGTATGATGTAAAAATTAGAATCATCAAAAAGAGGAATTGGTTGTGAATCGGAAATCATTATTTCAGCATCTGAGGTGTTCTTATGAATTTTATATGCCATTAAAAAATCCAACACGAAAGTTACAAGCAGAACCAAAGAAACATACACATACTTTAGGCGTGACTTATTCTCAAGTAACACATGAACAGCATATCCGAACCCAAAGAAGAGGAATGGAGCAAACAATAAAAGATAGTTATATGACAGAGCTTCTGACATTTCACCTGGAGCTGGTAATGCAGAAATAGTCCCAGTACTCGATTCTGCTATTTGAACGGCATCAAAATAAAACACCTTGTATATGGTGGCAACATAAAAAAGAAATAAATAAATCGACAGAGGTATTAGAAAAAAAAGATTGATTGACAACTTCATCCAACTAAAGGTTTCATTTGTTTTATCATTAACGGGTTTACCTAAGTTTATATCATCTATTTCATTAATTATCTGACCTTTATACTCCTTTTTATTTATAATAATGTCATTGAAATTACTTATTCTTTCATTCAAAACATTAATTTCATTTTCCAAGTCTACAACTTCATTTTGAATTTTTTGACGTTCCTCATCTGACAATAGTTCATTTAAAGTATGATCAATAATTTTTCCTTGCAGGACAGAGTTTAGTTCAGCTAAAAAAGCTGCTGCATCTCCTCCTGTTTTTCCTGCCGTTAGATATCCGTGTTCACGTAGAACTATCCGTTGATATTTGGTTGGATCTGACATAATTTACTCATTATGAAATAACTATTAAAATCATTATGCTTTTGACTCTTTACCTCTTTGGAACATATACTTTATTTCCATTGCTGTTATAGTGATACTGTCCTCCTCTAGGCCCTGTGTAAATTGTGTTTCCACCGCCATAGTTGTATGCATCTCTAGAATAATCTTTTGCACGCGAACCTGGTTTCCCCGTGTAACTATTTCTATTACCTTCTGTAGAAAAATTGTCGTGGTTTGTAGAATTATTATTTGTCTTGTAATGAGGTTCTACATAACTTCCTGTGCTCGGTTTGTAATACCCGTTTTGATAGCGTACGCTAGAATTTGATTGTGCAGAAGCGCAGACAACTGTAGTTAAAAACCCGATTAAAAACATAGTTTTTTTCATTGTATTCAAATTTTTATTTTGCCTACTCTGTTAACAGTTTTCGGCTTCTCTGTAATTCATTGTAATTTCCTGTCTATTATATCAACCATTTCTAAAATTCAGACCTCATCCCCCTTCAACCACCCACGTCAAAAATCAAAAATAACTAAAAATATTATGTATTTACACAACATATTACGAAAATAGTTGAAAAAAAAGTGTGAATAGAAAAAGGTTTCTCAAAGGACCGATTTATCCATTAAGTATTTATTTTGAAACACTTAACACCTTGTTGATCGTAGTTTTGAAAGTGTGATATAAGGCATCATTTTTACCGCGTACTTGTCCGACGAAATTAATATAGCCTCTCAAGCGATGCATGAATTGAGCGGCTTGATGTACGGTGACTACCTCGCTTTTTAGATGTCGTTTGGTGGCTTGTTCCAGGCCGCTGGTAGTGAGGTCGTGCAGCATTGCCCGGATTTTCTTCAAAAACATTCGGTCCACATTCACTTTTTGGTTCACCGTTAATCCTGTCACCGTCTGTTTTCGGTTGGCTGTTTTCAGGCGTACCTTTTTCTCATTGATTTCAAAATGGTGTTTCTCAATGAGGCTTCTAATTTGCTGGATGATCTCATCGGAGAAGATGGAATCGGAGGAAAAGGTCAGATCATCGGCATACCGCGTGTAGGAGATCTCTAGCTGTTGGCAAAAATGCGTGAGATCTGCGTCGAGTTGCCGGCAAATGAAATTGGAAAGCACGGGAGAGGTGGGCGCACCTGTTGGAAGCCTGCCTTCGTAGGTCGTGAGTAAGGTCAAGGCGGTGGCTAATTGTTCCGAAAATTGAAAACAGTCGGACGAAAACAGCGTTTTTATACGATGCGCTGAAATCCCCGGGAAGAAATCTTTTAAATCAATGTTCAGCACATACTTCTTTCCTACATGCACTTGAGCATTCTGAACCAGAGCGCAATGCCTAACCAGATAACGTGGCTGAATGACAAAACCATGTACTTGATCTGGTTTAATCCACAGGTAAAACGCCTGTAAAAAATAATTGAGCCGCTTTTGAATTCGTTTTAATGCTTGTTGAGGAGCTGAAATATGCCTTTTACCTCCACGCTTTTTTAGGATCGTATAATCCTCATATACAGGATGACTCATAATTTCCTCTAAGACGAAGAACGGGGTATCCAAAAAGCGACAGAGTTCCTGGGCCGTTTCAATCGAAAGAAAACACAAGGCATTCCGTTCATGTTTCTTGAAGGACTTCAAGCTTTTGGGTACGCGCGCATGATTAACAAAGAAAAACTTTTGCAAGAGCTCCTTATTGGCTTTGGATAATGATTGTATTTCTGCTGCTATGGTCATAAAAAAGTGAGCCGTTGTCAATTATCTTTGAATTGTCGCTATTTATGAGAAGCGGAACGAAGTGAGCATCGCAATAAATAGCGAGAGCTTTGATCTTCCACTCCTTCATGGGTTGCAGGAACACAACCTCCACGTCGGACACGTTTGACATCATAATCTTTACAACAACGGCTCACTAACTTTCTTTTAAATTTAAAATGGTGTGTCTTCAGCATCTGACGGATCAACCAGTTCATCCAACCTGTTTTGTGAAAACGAAAACGTATTTTTGTACCCTGCAAAATCACGGAAATTCGTAAAGTTGCTATCTCGCATTAGTTTTACCGAACCCAGCTTTCCATTGCGGTTTTTTGCAAGGATTAAATCTGTCACACCTACCGTATTATTTCCATCCTCATCACATAAAAACCCATAATATTCGGCACGATAAACAAAAATCACCTTATCTGCATCCTGTTCAATGGCGCCGCTTTCTCGTAAGTCAGCTAGCTGCGGATGCTTCGAACCACCCCTTGATTCAACGGATCTATTCAACTGACTGGAAGCAATCACACACACATTAAAATCCTTCGCTATATTCTTCAATTCCCTGCTAATCAACCCAATCTCAAGATCTCTATTGTTGCGGTATTTCGTCGAACTCATCATTTGCAGGTAATCCACAATAATCACTTTCACCCCCTGTTCTTGTATCAACTTCGTACATTCTACTTTGAACGCGGTAATGGACGCATTGCAACTGTCATTTACAAAGAGGTTATGTTTACGGAACGCTGTTTCAAACGATGGCAGTCTTTCTTTTTCTTCAAGGGAAAGGTCGTGATGCAACATGCGATCCACCGGAATACCCGAAAGCGAAGAAATGCAACGATTCGTCAGCAGGAAATCAGACAGGTCGAACGTAAAATAGAGAACGGGCATACTTTGCGAAAAATGCAGCGCCAAGTTAACGAGCAGTTGTGTTTTCCCCATGGAAGGTCTGGCACCAATCACCACAAATTCCCCCAAGCCAAATCCTCCGAACAACTGATCGAAATCAATAAATCCTGTTTTGATGATATTTCCCCCATGTGCTTCTTGTTGCAATTGTTGCACATTTTCCGAAACCAGTTCCGCAATGCTTTTTGATGCCTTCGTAACCCGATGTAGGATTTCGTATTCAATCAGCAGTTGCTTTAGGCGAAACAACACTTCTTTTTCATCGGCATACCTATTCCCGATAATGTTTTCCAGTTTGCTTATTAGGTTTTGGTTCATTGTTTGAAATTAGTGAATAATGTCATTTCTCCTTCATCCTTTTCTTCCACATTTATATCGCAATGGTAAGAAGAAGAGTGGATTTATCGTAAGCCATTCACA
>JBIKYP010000122.1:0-4535 GCA_044355195.1 Crocinitomicaceae bacterium
TGAATGGCTTTCATCTGCGCTTTATCGATTCGTGGAGCTGATGGTCTTGAATCGTTTGGTCTATGCGCTCACTTCTGTAATTGATTTATCAGGACAGCTGGTTCGTAAATGGCAAACAGGAATAGTCTCCTCCTATGTATTTTGGATGGTCACGGGAATTATTGGTTTGATGGTGTATTACATTGTAAAATTCTAAACTTTGGATCTGTATCTTATACCCTTAGCTTTTTCTTTGTTGGCGGTACTTGCACCAACAAACTTGGTTCGTTATGTCGGAATTGCCGGGGCTCTGGCATCACTGGTTTCTGTGTGCTTTCACGTGGCTTCCTACATGTCTGGTTGGACTGTTGTTTTATTTGAACCCGGACAAGTAACGACATTTGGTTTAACTTTTAAAATGGCTTATGACGGCATCAGTCTGCTCATGGTTGTACTCGTTAATTTAGTAACTACGCTTATTCTGCTTTCCAATCTCAATCGTGAAATTGCTTCAATGAAAGCATTCAATGCAATGGTCATGCTCATGCAGTTTGGATTGATTGGCGTATTCACGGCGATGGATGGAATTATGTTCTATGTGTTTTGGGAGTTGACCTTGATTCCAATTTTTCTGATTGCCTTTTGGTACGGAGCACCTGAACGTAAACCTGCCTTAGTGAAGTTCTTTATCTACACCTTTGTGGGATCTTTGGCGATGCTGTTAAGTTTGATTGCTCTTGGTAGCCAAACAACTAATTTTTCTTACGAAAGTTTGGTAGCGGTTCAGTTAACGGCTAAGTCGGCTTTTTGGATTATGTCCGGCTTTTTTCTTGCATTTGCAATTAAGATTCCATTAGTTCCATTTCATACATGGCAACCGGATACCTACACCTTATCTCCCATGTCCGGTACGATGTTGTTATCTGCCTTGATGCTTAAAATGGCCCTTTACGGAATGATCCGATGGATGGTGCCTTTAGCCCCGGAAGCGCTAGAGGATTTTACACCAATTGTAGTCGTACTCGGAGTGATTGGTGTAGTTTATGCTGCACTCATTGCAATCAAACAATCTGATATCAAGCGTATATTTGCTTTTGCATCGATAAGTCACGTTGGATTAATTGCAGCAGGAATCATTTTATTTGACAAAGAAGTACTGGGCGCTTCGTTGATCCAGATGATTAACCACAGTTTGGTAGCTGTAGGGTTGTTTCTTGCAGCCGGAATATTGGAAGACAGATTAGCAACTCGCGAATTGAGTCAAATGGGAGGAATCGCGAAACTGGCTCCCGGCTTCGGATTTTGGTTTGCGGTTATTGGATTTGCATCTGTATCTGTTCCGTTCACTTCGGGCTTTATAGGTGAATTCCTTTTGCTGAAAGGATTGTATGGATATTGTTGGATTATCGGACTCATCGCTGGAAGCACCTTGGTTTTTGGTGCTGTTTACACATTCAGAGCTTATCAGTTGAGTATGTTTGGAGCACCGATGTTAGAATCTTTTGAGGATCTTAAATGGAATGAAGTGATCTCTTTTCTTATCATTTCTATACTCATTGTTCTGATCGGAGTGTTTCCGCAGGCGATTCTTGATTTTGTTGGACCCAGCTTGGATAAACTGATGCAGTCTATGCAAGCTGAAGTAACTATTCTACCATAATATGGATGCACTAATCGTTGTTTTTGCCACGGGGTTAATCTCCATGTTTATCGCTTTAGCGAAAAAACCTGCCTTGGTATTGGGAACAGCCGTCGTCGGTTTGATCACTGCCATTGTTTTACTTGTTTTGCAGCTTTCCCATCCTTATACTTTGGTGAAATATGAGGGTATTGAATTTGACGGGGCAACTATCTATTATGCGATTTTGACATTGGTTTTTGGCCTTTTAATTATTGTGGGAGGCTATTCTTACTTCAGTCGTGAATCAGAACATACCGGAGAATATATTTCCCTCATCTCGTTCTCTTTGGTGGGTTCGATGTGTATGATGGGATTTACAGATCTCTTTATTTTTTTCCTTGGTTTGGAAATTCTTTCTATTCCTGTATATGTTCTTGCAGGCTCAAATAAAAGAGATTTGCTTTCAACAGAAGCATCCATCAAATATTTCTTTACGGGATCGTTTGCCACGGGTGTTCTTCTTTTCGGTATAGCCTGGTTATACGGTGCTACGGGTAGTTTTGCAATCGGGGAAATCGCTGATGCTATTGGTGATGGTCGGGCTTCGGGGTCGATGCTTGGAATAGGCATTCTGCTGATCATGGCAAGTTTTCTCTTTAAGGTAGGTGGTGCCCCATTTCATTTCTGGAGTCCGGATGTCTATGGTGGAAGTCCGAATATTATCACAGGATATATGGCGGCAGTTGTAAAACTTTCGGGATTGTTTGCATTCATGAAATTGTTTACGTTCGTTTTGGCAGATGTAAGTCAAATCTGGGTTAGTGCATTGTATGTGCTGTCCATCTTGACCATGTTTGTTGGTAACTTATCTGCAATTCGACAGGTAAAATTCAAACGTATTTTGGCTTATTCAAGTGTCGCCAATGCAGGCTATGCCCTTTTAGTTATTTTGCCATCAACAAAGGAGATGTTTTCCTCTTTGAAGGCTTTGGAATTTCTTTGGTTTTATATGATGGGTTATGGACTTTCAATCATAACACTTATTGTAATTTCGCTTACCGTGAAGAATGATTCGGATGAACTGGATGGGTACAGAGGCGTAGGAAGAAAGAATCCATGGATAGGTTTCTTTTTTACGCTCGGACTTTTGTCGATTGCCGGAATTCCACCATTGGCCGGTTTCTTTGGAAAGTATATGGTGTTTTCTCATGCCTTCAAGATGTATCCTGAGTTAGTCATTATTGCGGTAATTAATTCCGGGATTGGGATCTATTATTACCTGAAAATATTTATGACGTTTATGGCTTCAGAGCATACAGAAGATTCAGATCTTGTTCAGCCAAGCTTCCTGGAATATCTAATACTTACAATTTGTGCTATTGGCTTGATTGCAGGCCCGTTTGTGTTGATGTAATTATTTTCCCGCACCTGCCCAAGGATCAATCACTTATCAATCCTTCTTTCGTGGCTGAGAACGGTATGTACTAATATTATTTGATTCAGAAAAACGTTACCCGAATATAACACGACCGTTATCAGCCAATTTTATTCTGAAAAAGGACTTTTTTTCCTTGAAAAATAAATAGCATGTGCTGAATAATACGAGATATAGATGTCTTTACCTCCCCCCATTCAATAAAAAAACGGATGAATGTTTTGGATAATTAGAATTTAATTCGTTAATTGCTAAGAAATAATCTTATATTATGGAAAAAGGAATATATCTTTTACAACTGTATGGTTTTTTCTCACGCATTTCCGCGTCATTTGGTTATACCTCATAGAAACTTACAGGTCGGGACGTATTAATTCAAATGAATTCGGAAGTTTGTGGATTGTCAATAAGTTCTTATACAAAGAATTCTCCAATCAAAATTAAGTTCTTTTGAACATTAGATTTATCCACACCTTTAGAAATTTTAGTTGCAGTAGTGGTTAATTCTCATTTTCAATTTTTTAAAATGATATTTTCAGATAAATACGATATAACTAAAATATATTAGGTCAATTAGTTTAATATTTTTTTCTTAATTAATATCTCTTAAACTGCATATTGTGGACATAACATTTATACATCAAAAATCAAATTTCAAATTCTCTGATTCCGTAAGTTCGAAAGGATGGAATCTATTGTTCTTAAAGAATTTGAGAAATAGTTTATTTCCTATATTTCTTTTTTGTGTCGCACTTTGTTTACCTCACTTCCTGAACGCAACCGTTTTTACAGTAACAAATTCTGCGGATAGCGGTTCGGGCTCCCTGAGGCAGGCTATCACCGATGCAAATTCCGATGTCAATACTCCACACATGATTATCTTTAACCTTGCCGCAGGAAGTACCATTACTTTAACATCAACTGCCCTGCCGAGTATAACCCGTACTATGGTTATTGACGCCACAACCACTACTGGTTGGTCACCCAATGCCATCGGAATCACCCTTGATGCAACGAATGTTCCTACAGGAGCAGGTAATAATTGTGTTTTTAACATCGTAGATGCTCCAAACGTTGAAATCTATGGTTTTCAAATTATTGGGGGTGCGTCAACAGATTTTGGAATTTTAATCAATGGGGATAATGCTGATGGTTTTAAAATAGGGGCTATAAACAAGCGAAATGTAATTAATAGAGCCGGTGACGCGATTATAAGGGTTATCAGTGCCGATAATGGTTTTGTTCAAAACAATTATTTAGGCTGTGATTCATCTGGTACACAAGGATTTTATGGCACGCCTGTGCTCACGCGGCCTGCATCAGGAGGTGGCGTGTGGCTTACAGATGGCGCCAATGGCAACACTATAGGTGGAAGCATAGCCGGTCAGGGAAACTTGATTGCAGGTGGAACGGGAATTGCGCTTACAATAGGATTAACGAATGACCCCACAGTGGGTGGTTTAAGCGGATGTTCCAACAATATTATTTACGGGAATAGGA
>JBIKYP010000040.1:0-21993 GCA_044355195.1 Crocinitomicaceae bacterium
TTTGAGAAGCTTGACTTATTTTATGAACACAACCGCATCTATTTGAAGAATTCGGGCTCAGACAACAGGTTTATTTTTTAAATTCGCATTCTCAAAATTTAAATTATGAGTCATACGATCCGTCCGGGAGTTGCTACAGGTGATGAAGTTCAAAAGATATTTAAACACGCTAAAAATAAGGGTTTTGCATTGCCGGCAGTTAATGTTACTAGTTCAAGTACAGTAAATGGTGTATTGGAGACTGCTGCAAAGTTAAATTCTCCGGTCATCATACAGTTTTCTAATGGTGGTGCCCATTTCTTCGCAGGAAAGGGTTTGTCTAACGCGAATGAAAAGGCTGCCATTGCGGGCGGTATTGCAGGTGCTAAACACGTTCACACATTAGCAGAGCTTTATGGAGCGACCGTGATTTTACATACGGATCATTGTGCCAAGAACTTGTTGCCTTGGATTGACGGACTTCTTGATGCAAGTGAGGAGCATTTCAAATTAACTAGAAAACCATTATACAGTTCGCACATGCTCGATCTATCAGAAGAGCCCTTAAAAGAAAATATTGAGGTGTGCAAGAATTACCTTTCCAGAATGAGCAAAATGGGAATGACTTTGGAAATTGAACTAGGAATTACCGGTGGTGAGGAGGATGGAGTGGACAATTCAGATGTGGATTCTTCCAAATTGTACACGCAGCCTGAGGAGGTGGCTTATGCTTATGAAGAACTCATGAAGGTTTCTGATAAGTTTACCATTGCGGCGGCATTCGGAAATGTACATGGTGTTTATAAGCCGGGGAATGTTAAACTTACCCCGAAAATATTAAAGAATTCTCAGGAATTTGTACAGAAGAAATTCAATACAACTGCCAATCCGGTAGATTTTGTGTTTCATGGTGGCTCTGGATCTTCAATTGAAGAGATTCGTGAAGCGATTAGTTATGGTGTGATCAAAATGAATATCGATACCGATCTGCAGTTTGCTTTTACTGAAGGAGTGCGTGATTATGTTACTTCCAAAATTGAATACCTGAAAACACAGATTGGAAATCCTGAAGGGGAAGATAAACCTAATAAGAAGTATTATGACCCGCGTAAATGGTTCAGGGATGGAGAACTTACGTTCAATGCTCGCTTGGAGCAAGCTTTTGCAGATTTGAATAATGTAGGAACCCTGAAATAGTATTTCTTAAAAAATAACGATATGAGTTGGTTTAAAAGAAAAAGGGAAGGTATAACCACATCTACCAAGGAGAAGAAAGAAACCCCTGAAGGGTTGTGGTCAAAATGTTCTAATTGTAAGACTTTGTTTACGGCTGATGATCTGGCCAAGAACAATTATGTTTGTGATAGATGTTCTCACCATGAACGTATCGGTTCTGAAGAATATTTTTCTATTCTCTTTGATAATGGTGCTTACACAGAACTCGATGTTAAGTTATCCTCGGGAGACCCTCTAAAATTTGAAGATACTAAGAAATATACCGATCGCATAAAAGTGACCCAAAAGAGTACCGGATTGTTCGATGCAATTCGTACAGCGAAAGGTAAACTGGATGGGATGGATTTTGTTGTTGCGGCGATGGACTTTTCTTTTATTGGGGGATCTATGGGTTCCGTTATGGGAGAGAAAATTGCTCGAGCTATTGATGAGGCCATCAAATTGAAAGCACCTTTTATGATCATTTCCAAATCAGGAGGAGCACGAATGATGGAAGCAGGGTATTCTCTTATGCAGATGGCTAAGGTTTCCGGTAAACTCGGGCAATTATCAGAGGCAGGATTGCCATACATTTCATTTCTTACTGATCCTACTACAGGTGGTGTTACTGCATCCTTTGCGATGCTTGGGGATATTAATATCGCAGAGCCTGAATCATTGATCGGTTTTGCTGGACCCCGAGTAGTTAAAGAAACAATTGGTCGTGATCTTCCGGAAGGTTTTCAAACGGCAGAATTTGTTTTGGAACACGGGTTTCTAGACTATATTGTAGATCGAACTAAATTAAAGGAGACGATCGGGTTGTCACTTAAACTTTTTATGAATTAGTCTATTGGGTTGTTTAACAATCAAATGACCATTTTACTTTCAATGCCAATCACCACTCCGTCCCGGTCAATTGCCTCAAGTCTGACTTTACAAAAGGTATTTACAAGGTTTTTATTGTACGGCATTTTGACCTTAACATAGTTCTCAGTAAATCCATACATCAAGCCTTCGTCCTCTTCCTGCTCGAACAGGACTGTTCTGGTTGTACCTAATTGGGATTCATAGAACACACGCTTTTTCTTTTCGGATAAGATGTGTAGTTGTTTACTTCGTTCTTTTCGGACACTCAACGGGACAGGATCCCCAATTTTGACCGCGCTGGTATTTTCTCGCTCAGAATAAGTGAACACGTGAAGATAAGAAATGTCAAGCTCCTTAATAAAATTCATCGAATCTAGAAATTCTTCATCTGTCTCGCCCGGAAAGCCAACGATAACATCAACGCCGATGCATGTATCAGGGCGGATAGACTTGATCCGTGCAACACGTTCAGCGTATAACGAACGTTTATACTTGCGGCGCATAACATGCAGTAACCTATCATTTCCTGATTGAAGCGGGATATGAAAATGTGGTGCAAATCGTTTTGAGTTGTTCAGACAGAAGTCAATGATCTCATTATTCAACAAATTTGGCTCAATAGAAGAGATTCTGTAGCGGTCGATACCTTCTACTTTGTCGAGCTCCTTTACCAAGCCAAAGAAATTCTCGTCGCCGCCTTGACCAAAATCGCCAATATTTACTCCGGTGAGTACAACTTCCTTAATTTCTGTTTCTGCAATTTTACGTGCTTCTTTAATCGTTTCTTTAATCGTCGCATTTCTACTTTTTCCCCTTGCTAGAGGGATCGTGCAGAAAGTACAGAAGTAATCACATCCATCCTGAACTTTCAAAAAGGAACGCGTTCGGTCACCAAATGAAAAGGCAGGAATGAAGTCGGTTGTCTTTTTAATGTTTTCATTGAAAATATTCGCCTTGTTTTGTTTTATTTCAAGTCGTTCAATGTGCTCAATGAGATTAAACTTTTCATTAGCTCCAAGCACGAGATCCACACCGGGAATAGCAGCAATATCCTCAGGTTTCAATTGCGCATAACAACCAACCACCACCATAAATGCTTCCGGATTAATGCTCATGGCGCGCTTAACAAGTTGCTTACATTTCTTATCGGCATTTTCGGTAACCGAGCATGTATTAATAATGTAAATATCCGGATGGTCTTCAAAGTCAACTTTGGCGTAACCCGAATCGTTGAGTATCCTTGAAATCGTTGAGGTTTCAGAGAAATTCAGTTTGCAACCTAAGGTATAATAAGCGACTTTTCTGTACTGATGCATTTCGTAGCGAAGTTAAGCAGATTGAGGTTACTGAACAAATTCATAGGGTTTGATTGAATATATTATATTTGGGATTGGTCATCCATTTTCAAATGAAATACAAGCACGAAATTAATTACGAACGGTACGAAAAATTTGAAGGACTTTCAACTATTGACAGACAATTGGTTTCAGAGGCTAAAAGGGCTATGAATCAAGCATATGCACCATATTCAAAGTTTAAAGTGGGTTCGGCCATATTGCTTTCTGACGGCTCAATTGTCAAGGGGAATAATCAAGAGAACATCGCATATCCCTCGGGTTTGTGTGCGGAGCGTGTAGCTTTGTTTTATGCGGGCTCTAACTATCCTGATGCCGAAGTCGTTTCTATTGTGATTGTTGCTGAGGGGACTTTTTTACAGCATCAAGAAATGGTATCTCCATGTGGTGCTTGTCGACAAGTGATGCTAGAAACCGAGCGCAGACAAACGAATACGTTGCGGATTATTCTGGTTTCACATAACGGTCAGGTATTTGTCTTTCATTCAGCTAAAGATTTACTGCCCTTTGCATTCGGATCTTAAATGAGTGGTTATTCCCTCAGCTTCTCTCGTTGATAATCTTATCATTCTCAATAACTGTTTCGGTCGTTTATGATATTTGTCATCCGTCGTCTTAACATTAATCAAGACTATCCTTCCGATGACTTCGCAGTTTTGTAAGCACTCAAAATGAAAAATCAAAAGTTGGTACATGATGGAATGAAGTAACATCTGTTGTAAATTTTAGTGTATACACAGGTCAATGGAAGAGTAGGAATTCACGATGATAGAAGTAAGCTTCATGTAGGATGAAAAAAATAAAATTCATAGACGAAGCCGGGAGTATATCCCGTTTTACGGGCGTATTTTTCAAAGAATCTTGGATTTCAAAATTTGAGTTTGAAGAGTTGTTGAAGCAGTGCTATGTGCTTGGAAATAAATCATTTCCACTTGTTTCGTTTACGGCATTTGTAATGGGGCTGGTCATAACCATTCAATCACATCCCTCTATGGAAGCATTTGGAACAGAATCCTGGCTTCCTGCTGTCGTTTCGATATCTCTAATTCGCGAAATTGTACCTGTCGTGACAGCCGTAATTTGTGCAGGGAAGATTGGTTCTGCCATTGGTGCAGAGCTTGGTTCAATGAAAGTTACAGAGCAAATAGATGCGATGGAAGTATCCGGTACAAATCCGTTTAAATATTTGGTGGTGACCCGCGTCATCGCAACAACCCTGATGCTGCCAATTCTCGTAATTCTTGGTGATCTCATTGGGCTTTTGGGTTCTTATGTCGCAGTGATTATCAAGGAGGTTATGAGTATTCAGCTGTTTTTTAACGAAGTCTTTTTAAAACTCACGTTTGGGGATGTATTTCCATCGGTGGTCAAATCGTATTTTTTCGGATTCGCTATCGGGATCATTGGATGTTTCATGGGATTTAATACCCGTAAAGGGACAGAGGGTGTGGGACAAGCAGCAAATTTTGCTGTAGTCATTTCAATTTTTGTGGTGTTCATAATAGATCTCCTTTCGGCACAGATCGCGGATCTTCTAAACTTAATTACTTGATATGCCAACGAACGAACAGATACCATTGATTGAAGTGGAGGATGTAAATAAGTCATTCGGAGAAAATCAGGTACTCAAAAAATTCAATTTAAACCTATACCCCAATGAGAATGTAGTAGTACTCGGAAAATCAGGTTCCGGTAAATCGGTGCTGATTAAATGTATTATCGGCTTAATGAATCAAGACGAAGGAAGTATCAGGGTTTTTGGTCAGGAGGTTTCACAATTTTCAATAAAAGAGCTGAACATAATGCGATCAAAAGTGGGTTTTCTTTTTCAAAGCAACGCGCTATATGATTCTATGACGATTCGTCAAAACCTGGAATTTCCTCTCAAGCGACATGGGATATACAAAAATAAAGAGGAGGTTGATCGACTTGTATTGGAAGCTTTAAATAATGTTGGACTTACGGAAACAGTTGATATGATGCCATCTGAGCTTTCTGGAGGAATGAAAAAAAGAATTGCATTGGCGAGAACACTGATCGTCAAACCTCAAATTATTCTGTACGATGAACCTACAACCGGGCTCGATCCTGTGACAGGTAAGGAAATATGTTACCTGATGAATGAACTGGCTAAACAATACAAAACCTCTTCACTGATTATTTCGCATGATATCTATTGTGTCAAAATTGTTTCTCAGCGCATAGCCATTCTTATAGATGGAATGTGTTATGCTACAGGAACATACGATGACCTGAAAAAATCCGAAGACAAGAAAATCCGACAATTTTTTGATTGATATGAACTTAACAACGAATACGAAACTTGGACTATTTGTCCTTTCCGGAATTACTGTCCTCATCTTGGGGTTATATTATATCGGGAGTAAAAGAAATATTTTTCGATCAACTATAAAGGTAAGTGCTATATTTACGAACGTGGATGGGCTTTTGACCGGACATAATGTGCGGTTTAACGGTATTAATGTCGGAACCATATCCAAAGTCATTTCCACCAGTGATACCTTGGTAAAAGTGGAGTTTACTATTGACAGGGAGTACACCAGGTATATTTCAAAAAATGCAATAGCCTCTTTAGGTTCCGATGGGTTACTCGGTGATAAATTAATCAATATCACAGGTGTTTTTAAAGGAAAAAAGATTGAAGCGGGTGATGTGCTTCAGACGCTTAATTCCGTGCAATTCGGAAACGTCATGCGAACCTTTTCTAGTTCCAATGAAAATATTCGGGATGCCTCATTTGATGTTAAGGAAATAATGTACAAATTGAATCACAATCGATCTTTGTGGAGCCTTTTTGAGGATACGGTTATTTCTGGCGAATTAAAACAATTCTCCAGAAAAATAAAATTAGCCGGAATTAAAAGTGAATTAGCTGCGGAGAATCTTAGCCACATTACGGGCAAGATTCTGAATGGCAAGGGGAGTTTCAACGAAATTATCGGAAATGAAGATATGGCATCGGATATGAAAAACGCGCTGTTAAGGCTTCATCAAGCAAGCGACTCCATCGTCTCGGTTTCTAAAACGGTTACTACCATTGCAACTAAAATCAACTCGGGTGAAGGAACGTTAGGAGCTTTACTCAACGATACCATACTGGCAGGTAATTTACTTGAAGGGGTAAGCAATTTGAAGGAGGCTGCAGGTGGGTTTAAAGAAAACATGGATGCAGCAAAAGAATCCTGGCCATTTAAAAAGCACTTTAGGAAGTTAAATAAAAAAAATAAAATTCATTAACCTGTTAGAAACCTTCATTTTGGTAAACCAGGCAGTTTACCTAGAAATAGGTAGCTACCGCAAATTCATACTGATCAATGAAAATGCGCTTAAAAAGGTTGTTTCGTGAGCTTTATTTTTGAAATGGAGCTCATTTAAAAGGTGTTTATGGCTCATATTTATACTTAAATGAGCTTGAAATAGCACTAAAATGAGATAGAAAAAGAGTAGTTTATAACAGCTGTTACATCGGGTTATAACCAAAAGTTGGGGACAAAATTGTCTATTCTACTCATAACAAACTCTCGCTTTTTTACCATCCTTTTTTGCCAAAGCAGTGCTTCGACCATGCTCAGCACTCCTCGATTATCTGTCCTCCTCACATTTCTAAAGGCGTTTCCTTTGGATCAGTCAGTTTTATCGCTAGGTGCTTTTGTTCTTTTTGCTCCAGTTTACACTGTCGCTAACCGCACCTCCGCTCAAAACTTCATTAACGCTATATGAAAGTTGTAGCTAGTAAATCGGTTGGCATCTTTTCTTTTTTAGAGACAATTCTATTACAAAACTTTTAAACTTGATTCCAGATTAACCCACCTCGAAGAAGTAGCGAAGCTAAATTTATACCTAATCCCCAACTTTTTGATTTGATCCCGGAAATATTTCAGCAAAATGATCCGCAATGACCCGTAAGTGGAACGCAAGTTTGGTTTATTTAATGTAATCACATTTCATCTTGATATACCCTAACTTGGCTGGATTTTTTCATTTTAGTTATACGTTATTTTTCATTTTCAACGTTATATCTCCAATATTATAGCAATAAACGGATGCAGGTAAAAATGAAAAAATTAAATCACTCACATTTTTAACACCTAATTGATCAATAGATGTAATCAAGGCTGTCTTTAGTTCATTTTTCTTACAAAAATGTATAAGGCTTTTTAATTCTTGAGGTTTTTCAAAATACCGATTACTCCACTTGATTTCAACCCCCCAAATCGGCTCAAATTTTTTACCGTCTACCAAAACCAGATCCACCTCGCCTTCATTTCTTCCTTCCTTCCATCGAGCATAAGTTAAATCTAATTTTTCACGATGCATCCATTGCGATAAAACGGCTGTCTCCACCATATTACCCATTTCGGAATCTGTCACAGTAATTGGAGAAAATAATGCTGTTCGCAAGGACGGATTTGTTAAATATACCTTAAAACTAGTTACTCGTTTTAGACGTTTAGCACTTATATCTACCTTGTTTAAAACCTTGATAAGGAACGCGGCCTCTAAGTATTCTAAATATTTTTTGAGTGTATCTTTCTGTATTCCACTCTCTCTGGACATTGTCTCATAGGAGAATTCATTACCTGTATTGTATGCGATATATGTAAAAAAGCGGTTTAACTCCTGTACGTCTTTAATTCCGAACAAACTTGGCAAATCCCTAAGAAGCACTTTTTCTACGATATCATTTTTTACATATCTACCCATATCACCTTGTATTCTTTCCGACAAAACAACTTCAGGATACCCTCCAAAATTTAAGTAATTCAAAAACTCTTTGTTAAGTGCTTTGATATCATGAGTCAGACAATATGGGATTGACTTTTCACCATATTGAACAGTACCGTCAAAGATTAAGTGATTCATTTTTTTTAAATGAATGTACTCCTGAAAAGTAAGTGGGGGCAACATAAAATCAGTGAATCTTCCTGCGCCACTTTCTGCACTATGCCATTTTAAGGCTGCAGCAGCCGAACCAGATACAATGAATTTAGTATCCGGATACGAATCAACTAAAACTTTCAAATGACGCTCCCAGTCTTTTAAGTATTGGATTTCGTCAAAGAACACGTAGCATCCATCAAGTTGTTTTAGATTCAATGAATTTTTACATAGATCCAAAATGTCTTCTAAACCCATGTGAACATAGATTGGATTATCAATTCCCACAAAGAAAATTTGTTGTGGATTTACACCTTCGTTAAGTAATTCATCAATGCTGTGAAATAACATTACAGTTTTGCCGACTCTTCTCGGTCCCATAAGCACTAAAGCTCTTCGAACATTCTTTTCTTTTACAAATGGAAAAAACAGATCGAAATACAAACGTTTTGCCATGGAACTGTAGGTGTCAGGTATTTGTTTTGTTAACCACCAGGGGTTTTCGTAACGTAATCGTTCTACTATTTTCTCTGTTGGAATAAGATTTAAATTTCGCATAAAACAGTTTAATCAAACAAATATATACTAAATAAGATGAATTAAAACTTCTTATTTAAACATTTATGTATCCTTTTGATTCATTTAATCTGAATTTTAAGCCTATTTAATCCCCAACTTTTTGATTTGATCCTAAAATTCCTTGTGTTTTCGGGCTAAATGAAAAAAGCCCCCTTGAAAAGGAGGCTTTTGGTGTGATCCCGCTGGGATTTTAGATCCCATGTGATCGACGTGCAGTGGATGAAAGCACTCCTCACTTCGTTTGCTGTTACTTTTTTCATTTTGACCTCACTTAAGCAAGCTTAATTTCGCTTCAAAACGAAAAAAGCACCGTCTTTCAGACAGTGCTTTCATCAGAGTGATCCCGCTGGGATTCGAACCCAGGACCCATACATTAAAAGTGTATTGCTCTACCAGCTGAGCTACGGAATCATGCTTTAGCAAAAATGATTAACCAATTTAATCTTTTATCGCTTTAGCGGGTGCAAAGATAATGGGATAATTAATTTAGGCAAGCCGGTTTTCTCTTTTTTTTCGATTTTGGAAACTTCAACGAAGTAAGGTCTTGAAATTGAGAATGAAAATATGTTACTTTGTTAACATGCATCGTATAATTCTTCTTGGATTTATGGGCTCAGGAAAAACTACACTGGGTAAAGAGATGGCAGAAATGTTGCATATTCCGTTCTTGGATTCGGATGCAATCATACAAGACAAAACCGGTCTCTCTGTAAATCAGATCTTTGCTTCTGATGGTGAACATGTTTTTCGCGCTTTGGAAAATGAGGTAATCATGGAGCTTTTTGACTTACCTCAATTCGTTCTGGCGGTGGGTGGAGGCCTGCCAACTATTCCGGGCATGATGGATCGACTAAACCATCTGGGAACTACCATATATTTAAAGGTTTCTTCAAAAGAGATTCTTAACAGGATTACCAAAGACCGCGCTGAACGTCCGTTGCTAAAGGATAAGAGCGAAGAAGAACTTGAGGATTATGTTTTTGATCTTTATCAAGGGCGGGATCCTTATTACAAACAGGCAAAGGTGATGATTGAGAAAGATAATATTACTTGCCAGGATGTGCTTCAAGCACTTAGTCTTCGTTGAAGAAGTTGAAAGTATCACTTTGTGATTCCTTCTTTAAAAGAGTCCAATAAATAGTCGAATTAGCGAACAGCACAAGCCAAAGTATCTTGTCCGAAAAGCTGATATCATTCATGAAATAGGTTATTCCGAGGAGGATGATCATTAAAAACAATTGAAGTAATAGACTGAAAAGTAGTATAGGATAAAAAAACCTTCGCTTTTTCCACAAAAGAAATAGACTTAGGAAAATGGGAAGGAAAAGAAGCGTTGAAATCATGTAGTACCGGTTTAGGGTTGGTTGAAATTCTCCTGTTGCAAATCCCAATTGCATTCCTCGTTTGTCTATCATTTGTGAAGCCGGAAGATGTTTGAATGTTTCTATGATTTGGGTTGTATTAAGTGCAACAAGCATTGTGAGGTTCCAGAAGAGAAAATAGGCAAGGATGATCAGATTGATATAAAAACTGATACGGGTGAAATTATCGGGTCGGTGTTTTTTTGTTTTGGTATTTTCTATCATCCTTGACGAAGTGATGTTTACCTTTATGCTTCGAAGTTATCTCTTTAAATCGAATGTTTGCTCAATATCTATGTGAAACAGAGTTTTTGGATTTTAACGATCCTGTGATTGATCGCTTTGTTGGGGATCTTGATCTCTCGATTGGAAAAAGGGAAACGATGCTGACACTTTATTACAAGGTGCGGGATGGATTTATTTATGACCCCTACCATCTGGATCTTCGACCAAAGGCATTGAAAGCTTCTACTATCGCGATTAATAAGAGGGCCTGGTGCGTAGAAAAGTCCATCTTGTTGGCTGCACTTTACCGAAAATTGGGTTTTCCATCCAGGTTAGGTTACGCCATTGTTTTGAATCACCTCGGGACTGAGAAATTAACTCATTATTTAAGACGAGAAGAGATTGTTTTTCATGGCTACGTGGATGTGTATTTTGAGAACCGATGGATTAAATGTACACCGGCTTTTGATCGAAGGATCTGCCGTCTGAACGGGGTGAGTCCGCTCGACTGGGACGGAGAACGCGATTCCCTGTTTCAGGAATTTGAAGGCGGAAAGCGCTTCATGGAATATGTTCATTTTTACGGGCATTTTTCCAATGTGCCGATTGAATTGATGAACGCCGAAATGAAAAAATACTATCCTCATCTTTTTGAGTCAGAATATAATCTTCCGGAGTTTTCGTTTAAACATTTATGGACCAATTCCAATTAACCAATTTATATTTGAACAAAACAATGCTCATGCGCTCATTAATTCTATCGTTCTATTTAGGGGTTTGTGCTTCTAGTTCAGCTCAAAAAATGGCTTACACGGTTTCTATGCCCAAGCCCCAAACTCATTATTTCCATGTAGAAATGGAATTAACCGGTTTTAAGGAGAAAGAACTCATCGTTAAAATGCCCGTTTGGGCCCCAGGTTCTTATCTCGTCAGGGAATTTTCAAAAAATGTAGACCTTGTTAGAGCGTATGATGTAAATGGAAAAGTGCTGAAAATCTCTAAGCGGAGCAAAAACGCCTGGAATATCGATAAAGGCTCGTCTTCTTCCGTTAAAGTAGTTTACGATGTCTATTCGTTTGAACTTTCTGTTCGAACCAGTTTTCTGGATCTTACCCATGGTTTTATAAGCGGCTCAGGGGTTTTTATGTATGTGGATAACTACAAGAATCTCTCGGGAGAACTGACAGTCAAACCCTACAAAGATTTTAAAACGATCTCAACTTCCTTACTTCCTGTATCAGAGTCAGTTGCTTCGGATGGATCTGTAAAGTTCACATTTAATGACTATGATCAATTGGTGGATTGTCCGCTTGAAATTGGGAACCAGGAGGTCTTTCATTTTATGGCTTCAGGCGTTGATCATACCGTCGCTATGTATGGTGAAGGCAATTACGACGTCAATACCTTAAAAAAAGATATGACAAAGATTGTTGAAACTGCGACCGCTGTCATAGGCGAGAATCCCAACAAAAATTACACCTTCATTATTCATAACGTCGTCGACGGACAAGGTGGTTTGGAGCACGCTAATTCCTGTACGCTCAGTGTCAACCGATGGACGTATATGGGATCTGAGTATAAAGGTTTTCTTTCGCTTGTTGCTCATGAGTATTTCCATCTATGGAACGTAAAACGCATACGCCCTGTTGAACTGGGCCCATTCAATTATGATGAAGAGAATTATACCTCACTTTTATGGGTTATGGAAGGATTTACCTCCTATTATGATGAGTTGCTTTTGCTACGAGCGGGTTACATGAATGAAAGTGAGTTTTTACAGAAGCTCCAAAGTTCAATCAACTATGTGGAGGGATCTGTAGGTGCTCGCGTTCAACCGGTAGCACATGCGAGTTTTGATGCATGGATAAAGGCATATCGACCTACTGAAAATAGTTCTAATACTACCATGACATATTATTCTCGCGGACAAATGTTGGCTGCCATATTGGATGTGATGATAGTATCAAAATACAAGGGGCAGAAATGTATAGATCATTTTCTTCAAAAGCTCTATTCTAAGTTCTATAGAGGTTTGAATCGTGGTTTCTCGGAACAGGAGTTTCAGGATGAACTAGAGGTTTTTCTGGAAGAAGATATGGATGAGTTTTTCAGCAAATATGTCTTCGGAACCGAGCTCGCACCGCTCGAGGAAACATTTAAAAAGGTAGGTTTACAGGTGGAAGATACCGGTCAGGCAAAACCTTCATTCGGAGCTTCTTTACGTCAGGAAGGTGGAAAATTGATCGTTCGGGGAATACGATCAGGGTCGGCGGCCGAACAAGCCGGACTTTCCGTTAACGATGAAATCATAGGTTGCAACGGATACAGAATTGATCAGGCTGCCTTAGAACAGTTTACAGGAGGATTGAGTTCGGGTGAAAGGTTTGATCTTCTGATTTCGAGAGACGAGGTGTTGATGACTGTAATGGTAACCATGACCGACTATCTTAAACGGCAATTTGTATTGAAGAAAATGCCTGAAATGGAGGGTGAAAAACTTCGTAATTATTGGTTGCGAACAATTTAAAAAATGCGTCAAGTTTTCTTTTTTCTAATTCTTCATGTTTCACATGCCGTGCGTGCTCAAACGGTTTTTCAGAATGTTAGGCTGAAGCCACATAACCTAATGACAGAGATCTACGGACAATCCGAACCTTCCATCGCTATTGATTCAAAAAATCCGAATAACATTTCTGCGGGATGCATTTTAAGTGATTACTATTTTTCGAAAGACGGCGGAAAAACCTGGCAAACCAGAAAGATGTCGAGCACCTATGGGGTGTGGGGAGATCCTGCTCTATTAATTGATACGAGTGGAAGAGTTTATTATTTCCATCTGGCGAATTACAAGAAAACCTCCTGGATCGATCGCATCGTTTGTCAGTCGGCACCCTCAGTGGATGCGAAGTTCAACGACGGCACCTTTCCTAAGCCTAATGGATCCAAAGCACAGGATAAGCACTGGATGGTCTTGAATCCAATGAATAATGAGATTTACCTCACCTGGACTCAGTTTGATAAATACGATTCTGCGCTTGAAACCGATTCGTCGATTATACTTTTTTCCCGTTCTTCCGACCAAGGCAAAACATGGAGTGATCCAATACGCATTTCATTTTACGGAGGCGACTGTCTGGATAGTGATGAAACGGTAGAGGGTGCTGTACCCGCGGTTGGGCCAAACGGAGAGCTTTATGTGACATGGTCAGGACCAAAGGGTTTGGTGATGCAGGTTTCAAATGACCGCGGGGAAAACTGGTTGCCCGTAGAACGAAAGATTGGTCCCCATATTGACGGTTGGGATTTGGATATCCCCGGAATGAATCGGGCTAATGGACTTCCGATTCTTGTTTCCGACTTAAGTAATGGTCCGAATCGCGGAAATTTGTACCTCAACTGGTGTGATCAGCGCAACGGAACAGACAATACGGATGTATTTCTTTCTGTTTCCAAAGATGGAGGTAAATCCTGGTCGGAGGCACGAAAAGTTAATCAGGATTACAGCAATAAACATCAGTTTTTCACGTGGGCGACGGTAGACCAAAGTACGGGCTACTTGTATTTTGTTTATTATGACCGAAGGAATTACTCAGATCTTCAAACAGATGTGTACATTTCTAGATCTATTGACGGCGGGTTGACATTTAAAGATTTCAGGATCAGCGATAAACCATTCGTTCCTGACGCGAGGAAGTTTTTTGGGGATTACCTCAATATCGCTGCCGTGAAAGGAGAAATTCGCCCAATCTATCCGCGCATGGATGCCGGAAAAATCTCGCTCTGGGTGACGTTGATACAAGATTCGACATTAAAATAATCGTTGCTCCGCAGGATTTGCAATCCTGCAAAGACCGCTTTCTGGTTATGTTTTGGCAGTCAGTTCGAGTGTTCTTAGCGAAGCATCAGAATGTATCGAGAACGGCTGCCTTATCGCGTCAATATTGTCACAATCTCCTCATTATCAGGATATAGATTCAATAATTCGTTCCGCTCGAACAACTCAAAATCCCTGAAATCAAATCCAGGAGCCACGGCGCATGAAACTAGAGCATAAGAATTTGGATGATCTATGGTAGAACCGAAAATAGTATTCTTCTTCACCAGGTAAAAGGGGAGTTGTCCATTTGCTACATCTGTGCCTAATTTGAACGCGGAATAACCGTTTTCATCCAGCGTATGCACCGTTAGTGTTGATCCTGCATGGAAGTACCACAACTCATCGCTTTTAATACGGTGAAAATGCGACACATGTTCTGAGGTAAGGAGGAAATAGATCGAGGTCAATAGATTTCTATCTTTGTCGTCCAGTTTGTCCTCTGAGCGGTACATTTCCTTGTAAAATCCGCCTTCAGGATGGGGGAGAAGTTCTAGCTTTTCAATCAGTTGTTTGATTTCGTTTTTCATTCAATGGGTCCTTTTTGAAATTGTGTGCCTCGGTTGCGGATGTTCGGAAAGAAGTATTTCACGTCGATTGCGAGAAAAGTCCCGTCAATAGTGCCGCTAACTGTATTCTTGTATCCATCGTATTTATACTGTGCAACTAAGTTGAATAGTGGTTGAAATGGCACCCGTGCAGATCCACCAAGGTAGAAAAAGCCGCTTTTTTCCGTTCGGTATTCAAATCCTACATTGGCATTGAAATCAATCGCTCCTTTACTGCTTATTACTCCTTCGTGAGTAAAGGTGTTTTTTCCTCCGGGTAAATTCAAAATTCCAACCGATGAGGGCTTAAAGATCAGCGCCGCACCAAGTGAGGCGTTCATGTAAAACTTTTTACTAAGCGGTACATAAAATAGGGCATTCAAAGGGATATCATAAGCGATAAAAGATAGATCGTTTTCCGCATATACACCGGAATCTGCCACTGACATGCGTACGTCGTAGTTCCGCTCTGTGAAGTTTATGCCTGTTTCGAGTGCAATTAACTTGGTCAAACCGGCCCGGACTGTCGCACCGAAAGAATATCCCATTTTTTGAGAAATGGTCGTTGAGAATTCTTGGTTTGTGAGGGTCAAATTCGGTGTTCCGATGTAGCGGGTTGGAAGTACCGGTCTGACCTGCAGTCCGAAATAAGAGGGGAAACGTTCTTTTGTTACCGTATATACTTGCCCATAGGAATTAGTGACAGATAGTAAAAGAACAAGCCAAAAGTATTTGCAGAGGACAAGACTGGATATATTTTTCATCGCTTCATACTTATTTTTATCTGCCGGAATATGGTCTACTAAACAGAAAGCAACCATTAAGTTCCATTTTTAAGCACTCCGGTGATCGCAAAATTGATGAAATAAACGAGATAATCCGAAGATTGTTTGTTTTTTGATGGTCTACATTCTGCACGTTGAGGCATTGCTGGATAAGTAAAATCCGTTCACATTGAGGCACAAAAAAGACAACTGATCCGAAGCCTATTTGATGATTTATGATACCTTTAATGCAAACAATACACCTCATTTCTTTGAGGCATACTCAACAATCGTTTGTATGCTATCCTATCAGATGTGGGTGGTATAAGTAAGTTAGCAGTAAGGCTCTGACGACAGTGCAAACCATCGACATTTGTGCTGACATTGAACGACAAAAGCCAACGCTTCGCAAAACCAAAAGAGCCATTTTTTGCCAACGCACCGACAGAAAAAACTAACTTTGGACTGTTAAAATTGACAAAAGAATTAATGACTTTAGAACAGTACATAGACAACATAAATAAACGATATAAACTTGGCAATGCAACCGAGCATACTTTTCGTGGCGACCTGCAACAACTTTTAGAAAGTTTAGTGCCTGACATCAGGGCGACCAATGAACCCAAAAGACAATCTTGCGGAGCACCCGACTATATTCTGACCAAAAAAGAAATTCCAGTTGGTTTTATTGAAGCAAAGGACATTGGCGACAAAGACCTTGAAGGAGCAAAGAAAACAGGCAACAAAGAACAGTTCGACCGTTATAAGGCTTCGTTGAATAACTTAATTTTCACCGACTATTTAGACTTCCACTTATACATTGACGGAATTTTTATTACAAAAATTGCCATTGCTGCCCTTCGACAAGCTCAGGGCGACAAATATGAAATTGTTCCGCTACCCGAAAACTTTGCAACGTTCACTAATCTCATCAAAGACTTTGCTTCTCACGTTGGACAGACAATAAAAAGTTCAAAAAAACTGGCAGAAATGATGGCGGGCAAAGCCCGCCTTCTTTCTGATGTGATTGAAAAGGCGTTGACAAGTGACGAAGCAAATAAGGAAGACAGTACACTTAAAGACCAAATGAACGCCTTTAAGCAAATCCTTATTCACGACATTACACCGAAAGGATTTGCAGACGTTTATGCACAAACCATTGCTTACGGAATGTTTGCAGCTCGGTTACACGATGCAACTTTGCCAACATTTAGCAGACAAGAAGCCGCTGAATTAATTCCAAAATCAAATCCATTTTTACGAAAACTGTTTGGCTACATTGCTGGACCCGACATTGACGACCGTATAAAGTGGATAGTAGATAGTTTGGTAGATATATTTTTGGCTTGCAATGTAGAAGAGATTTTAAAGAATTACGGAAAGTCAACAAAAATGGAAGACCCAATCATCCATTTTTATGAAACATTTTTGAGTGAGTACGACCCGAAATTGCGAAAGGCTCGTGGCGTTTGGTATACACCTGCACCAGTTGTAAATTTTATTGTTCGTGCAGTTGATGATATTTTAAAAACTGAGTTTGATTTACCACAAGGACTTGCCGACAGTAGCAAAACAAAAATAAAAGTTGATGTACAAGGCAAAAATACAGAACAGGAAGTTCACAAAGTGCAAATACTTGACCCAGCAACAGGAACAGGAACTTTTTTAGCTGAAGTAGTAAAACATATTCATAAAAAGTTTGAAGGACAAAAAGGAATTTGGAGCAATTATGTAGAAACGCATTTATTGCCTCGCCTCAATGGATTTGAGTTGTTAATGGCAAGTTATGCAATGGCACATCTGAAATTAGATTTGCTTTTAACGGAAACTGGTTACAAACCGACTGTCACTTCGAGCGGAGTCGAGAAGAACCAACGCTTACGAGTTTATCTTACCAATAGTTTAGAAGAAAGCCACCCCGATACAGGAACTCTCTTTGCCAATTGGTTAAGCACAGAAGCAAACGAAGCCAATCACATCAAAAGAGATACGCCAGTAATGTGTGTGATTGGAAATCCGCCATATGCAGTTAGTAGCACTAATAAAAGTGAATGGATACAAAATCTTCTCATTGAATACAAAAAAAACCTTAATGAGAAAAAAATAAATTTAGATGATGATTATATAAAATTCACTCGATTTGGTCAACACTTTATTGATAAAAACGGAAGTGGAATTTTAGCCTATATATCTGCTAATAGTTTTATTGATGGAGTTACTCACAGGCAAATGCGTAGAAGCCTATTAGAAAGTTTCGACAAAATATACATTATAGACCTACATGGAAATGCGAAGAAAAAGGAAGTTTCCCCTGATGGTTCAATAGACCAAAATGTATTTGACATAATGCAAGGTGTTAGCATTAACTTGTTTATTAAAACTGGCAAGAAAAGGAAAAATGATTTAGGTGAAGTCTATCATTTTGATTTACAAGGAAAGCGAGATTATAAGTATGACTTTCTTTTTGATAACTCTTTTAAATCTATTGGCTTTAAAAAATTAGTTCTTGAATCAAAGTATAATTTTTTCGTACCGAAAAATTTTGCCGATGTTGAACAATATAATAAGGGTTTTAAAATGGATTCCTTATGCTCAATAGTAAACAATGGTTTTCAAACAGACAGAGATTCATTGTTTATTGATATTGAAAAGAATGTAATTTCAAAACGTATAGAGCAATTATTCTCAAGCGAATACGATAATACATTTATTAAAGAATATAATATTGCTGATTCTAGTAGTTATAAATTAACAAAAGTAATTTCAAATAATTCTTTTAACCCAAGCCAAATTCAGAAAACACTTTATAGACCTTTTGATATACGATACATTTATTATGACACTAAAGTTATAAGTCGTCCAGCCAACAAAGTATTTAAACATTTCCTTAAAGGTAATTTAGGATTAATTATTTCTAGACAGCAAAGTACTTTTGATTTTCAACATATTCTGGTTACTGATATTATAACTGAAAGATGCTCAATTTCTTTACAAACAAAAGAAACCGGATATGTATTTCCACTTTACCTATATCCTGATAATAATAGCAAACAAACAATTGGGCAAACATCAGAAAGAATACCAAATCTAAACACAGAAATAGTAAAGCAAATAGCAGAGAAATTAGGTTTAACTTTTACTAACGAAAAGACCTCCCCAACCCCTCCAAAGGATGGGCTTTCGCAACCCGGTTATATTACGGCAAATGCAAAAAACTATCTTCTCATCAAAGAAATGAGAGATAGTTTAAAAGATAATCCAACGGAAGCTGAAAAAGTAATGTGGGAATATTTAAGGAATAAAAAAACAGGATATAAAATTAGAAGGCAACATATTATTGCTGATTTCATTACCGATTTTGTTTGCCTAATTAAAAATGTAGTTATAGAAATTGATGGTAAAATTCATTTACAGCAAAAGGAATATGATGAACTTAGAACTGCTAGGCTAAATGAATTGGGATATGAAGTTATAAGATTCACGAATGAAGAAGTATTTGCAAATCCTGAATTGGTGACATTAAAAATAAAAGAAAAACTTGATAGTAAATCCGATTTACAAATTGATGAGGATGTTATCCCCCCTCCTCTGGAGGGGCTGGGGGAGGTCTTTGCCCCAATAGACATTTTAGATTACATCTATGCGGTTTTACATTCGCCAACGTACCGAGAAAAATACAAAGAGTTTTTAAAAATTGATTTTCCGAGAGTGCCTTATCCAAAAGACAAAGACACGTTTTGGCAATTGGTAAAACTGGGCGGCCAAATCAGAGAAATACATTTATTAGAAAGCCCGACCGTTGAGAAATACATAACGCAATATCCAATAGACGGCAACAACACAGTTACAAAACCAAAATATCAAGACGGTAAAGTTTACATCAATGACACTCAGTATTTCGACAATGTTCCGCAAATAGCTTGGGACTTTTACGTTGGTGGTTATCAGCCAGCACAAAAATGGCTCAAAGACCGCAAGGAAAGAACACTTGAGTTTGACGACATTTTACACTATCAAAAAATCATTGTTGCATTGACAGAAACGGACAGACTAATGAACGAAATAAACAAAATCGACATCGAATGACAAGAAGCACTGGGCATAACACGGGTTTAGCTCCGCTGCTACTTCGTGGTGGTAAAAGTGGCGGTTCAGTGCTCCGCAGACACATTTGTGGTTAATCAATGTTTGGTTCTCCGCATCAATCCCGATAGCTATCGGGATGGTGAAAATTCGCCACTTCGGCAAGCCCGAAAACGTTATGAATTGGTTTTTAAGTAATCTGTCATGACTAAACCCCGACAAAATGATGATGAAAATTAAAAATAACCTAGCAAGTATAAAAAAATGATAAATTTCATTCAAGAGTTAAAAGGCAGAAACGAAACGCTATTTTACTACGGTTTACTTTGTTTAGTGTTTGCCTTTTTTTGTATAGTAATGACAAAATTAAACAATTTGCAAGTTTATAATGTAAATGCTTGGTATAAACCTTTCAAATTCGCATTTTCTACATTTATATTTGCTTGGGCTATGGCTTGGTATTGCTACTATTTACCAAATTTTAATATTAGACTTTTCAACTGGTCAGTTATTATTTTATTGGGCTTTGAAATTGCTTACATTGCTTTTCAAGCAAGTAAAGGACAATTATCACATTACAATTTATCTACACCAATATATTCGGCATTGTTTTCATTAATGGCTTTGGCAGCAACTTTGGTAACACTTTATACTGCCTATGTTGGCTTTTTATTCTTCACAAATTCATTTCCTAATTTACCTGACTATTATGTATGGGCAATTCGCTTAAGTATAGTCATTTTTGTACTATTTTCTTTTGAAGGTTTTGCAATGGGTTCAAGACTTAATCATAGCGTTGGAGCCTTAAACGACAATTCAAATTGGTTCATTGTAGGCTGGAGCAAAACAGTAGGCGATTTAAGAGTTTCGCATTTTCTTGGAATGCATGCCCTACAAGTATTACCAATACTTTCTTTCTATATTTTAAGAAACACAAAATTGACTGTTGTACTTTCAATCATTTACGTACTTTTAGCATTAGCGACACTTATACAAGCATTACAGGGCAGACCTTTAATCAAAACAGACAAGGAACAAAAAGAAGTGACAAAAGAAAACTAAGAAATCCGACAGAAAAACCACTAGAATAATGCCTTTTTTAGCTAATTAAAAATGGCACAATAACTCCCGAAATGAGTGGCACTATATCACCGGAATAGATGGAACAATGACCTCCGGATTATGCAATAGGTGCTCAAAACGCTTATATTTAGTCCAAAAACAGTTTGTTTGTAATCCAGAAATGGGTTAGTAGACGAACTGACGTTAGGTAGCAAGGCGAGATAAACCTACTTTACGAGAATTTCACTACTGAAGCAAAAATATTTTTCGTATCAAAATCAAATCTAATCATATCAAATCGTATCAATCAGTGCTTGCGATTTGTAATCATAATCGTATATTTGCGTATCAAATCGTATCAAAATGAACAACGAGGTATATTATTTCAAACTTAATATTGATTGGAAGCTGATTAATTTAATCAGCGAAATAGATCGTTTTGATGCAAATTGGACAGCTATAGAGCGAAAAGAAGGACAAAGCTTAAAAGAGTTAAAAAGCATTGCTACAGTTCGAAGTGTCGGGGCTTCAAACCGAATTGAAGGCAACAGAATGAGTGATGAAGAAGTAGATGTTTTGCTTCAAAAAATTGACATCGCCAAACTTACTGACAGAGATTCGCAGGAAGTAGTTGGTTATTTTGAAGTATTAGATTTGATCACTGAAACACACCAAAATATTAGCCTTTCTGAAAGTCATTTAAAAAGCTTACACAATAGTTTGATGAAATACAGTGCCAAAGATTTATGGCATAAAGGCAATTATAAGCAACATAGCAACGCAGTAGAAGTTTCATTTCCTGACGGAACAAAACAACTCATTTTTCAAACTACAGAAGCCGGATTTGCTACTGAAAATGCAATAAAAGCTTTACTTGATTGGTATAATGCCGAAACGGAAGTTCACGCCTTAATCAAAATTGCATCTTTTGTGTATGAATTTTTGAGCGTTCATCCTTTCCAAGACGGAAACGGCAGATTAAGCCGATTAATATCAACACTTTTACTTCTGAATAAAGGATACAAGTGGATACAATACGTGAGTTTTGAACACGAAATAGAGAGTAGAAAAAACGAATATTATCAAGTTCTAAGAAGTTGTCAAGCACAGCGTCCAAATGAAGAAGTAACCGTTTGGATACATTTCTTTTTGAATTGTTTGTCAAATATCCAAACGCAA
>JBIKYP010000036.1:0-22969 GCA_044355195.1 Crocinitomicaceae bacterium
TTGGAAACACAGCTTTCGCACAAAGAAAAATCAATATATACAATTATACAGAACCGTCCGAATATTCAATCGGGTGAAATTGCAATAAAGTTGGCCATACCTGCTCCAACTGTAAAACGCATTTTGTCAGAGTTGCTAAACAAAGGATTGATTGAAAAACAAGGAAGTGGACGCAATGTTAGCTACTCTATAAACTGATTAATTTAATAGAAATCAGCCCAAACAACTATTGAAATCGCCCAGCTCCTATCAGCATGCAAGCGCCATAACACTGCCGAAGCGCAACACAGGGTTACGTTCGCCTTACTACTGCTCCCATAGATCGGCTTTGTACAACTTCATTTTATCTGCCATTTATATATATAGTTGATTTTAAGGCAAATAAAATGCTTAGGAAGTTAGCATAAACCGCCCATATTAAAATAGGGAATTCAAGAGGTTTTCGATTATCCAAAACAATTCTGGAGAGGTATAACATCACCGACAAAATTGAATTGATGCTAGAAAAAGGACAAATCATTTTGCGTCCTATTTCCGAACAGCGAAAAGATTGGGATAAGGCATTCCAAAAGATGCATGAAAATGGTGTGACCAAATACTTATGAATGATGTTTTTGAAGATTAAAACGTTGACGAATGGAAGTAAAACAATATCAAATCGTTTTGGTTAATCTTGACCCAACCTTGGGTAGTGAGAGTCAAGAAGCTTGGGTTGTAATTGATCAAATAAGAACTATCGACAAAATTCGTATTGTAAAAAAGTTTGGTCTTCTTACAGAAAAGAAAATAAGCGAATGTAAACGTGTAATCCGAGAAACCTTCGTTGATTACAGGGCATCCGCTAACCTGCCTTCCTATAGCGTCAGCTGTTAGCGTTCATTCAAAGTAAAAATCGCAAGAAAAAATATTTTGAATTCTTCAATTTAGTATATACTTTTGATGTATACTAAAATAGAAAGAGATGAAAACACTATCACTTAAGCTTGATGATATCGTTTACAAAGAAACCGAGCAATTACTGGAAAAGATAAAAAAACCAAGAAATCGATATATCAACGAGGCTCTTCAATATTATAATCGACTTCAAAAAACAAAGATAATTTCCACATTGCTGGTTCAAGAGTCAAAGCTCGTTAGCGAAGAATCTATGAACGTCCTCAATGAATTCGAAAATCTGGACGAATATGACGGCTAAAAAATATGAAGTTTGGCTTGCAAACCTCGATCCTAGGTTTGGAACAGAAACTGGCAAGACTAGACCAATTTTAATAGTTCAAACAGATATTTTGAATAGAATTCATCCGTCAACTTTAATCTGTCCAATTACAACAAACGTCAAGCTTGAAAGTGAAATACTAAGAGTTCATTTAAAAAAAGGAACCGCAAAAGTCAAGGAAAACTGTGATGTAATGATTGACCAATTGAGGGCTATTGACAACAAAAGATTAATTAAGAAAATTGGAGAATTGCCAAAAGAAATCTCTGAACGTGTAAAAGAAAATATTAAGATAGTCTTAGATCTTGAGTATTAAGCACGAAACGCTAACAGCAAGCAATCACCAGACCAGACCTAACTTCGAAACAAGAAATAGTTTTAAAGATTAAGTTTTATCTTCGAATAAACGATAGTGTAAAAAGTGGACCATTCGCCAATACCGAAGACGTTATGCTTCTCCCTTTTATCCGGTGCAATCTGGTACAAAAATACTTTTCAATGGGATTTATGACAATTGTTACTCGACTAATAAAGTTAAATTAACTTTTCAAGTAAGAGGCCAATAAGTCTTTACCTTCCAACGTGCCGAAGGTTTTGAATGGTTGAAAACGAGTAAACATTTCTTCTTTGTACCAATCTATATGATTTGTTTTTTTTATGGCCTCGCGATGTTCTAAACTAGTATACGCATATTTTTTCAACGAGTCTAAGTTTTCCCAAACACTAAAAGTAGCCATTTGAACAATTGGAACCTCACCAACTCCTTTGGCATAAATAAGCCCAGTGGAACCACGTTGAATTGGCCGTTGGGATATAGGCACAAAACGCCAAAATTTCAACAATTTAGTTGTCTTAATTGTGGCGCGCGTTATTACGGCAATCAAAGGATTGTTTGAATCCAACTCTAACGAAGGTGTAAATGGATTTCCTCCAGACCAAAGACCTTTGGTTTGCATTGGTTTCATAAAAATTGTCCATTGCTCGGAAGACATTTCTTGATAGTGTTTGTAAATTGCTGATTGATTAAAAAAATCATTGGCGGCCTGTTCATTTTTCCATACGCCAAGTAAGGCGTAAACTCCCCAATCTGGAAATATGCTGAAACCAATGTCCCTGCCACTGCCCATTAGTTTATAAAAAATAAGTCCTGGGCTTTTTGAAATGAAAAAATGAGCAGATTTCATTTGACCAAAAGCCCATATTCTGGATTTTAAACTTGTAAATCGAAATAAGGTGAGCGTAGTAATTGAAACCATTTTCATTTTAAAGTTAGCCAAATAATTCAATCGCCTTTCTGCTTAAAGAGCTTGGTTCATCCAAGGTTAAGGATAATGTAAATACTAAATAAGTATTTTTCAATGAGTGTTTAAAATTCGACCATAGTTCTGAACCACGATGGTGATTAAAATTTACTTTTAATAGTAGCTGTTTGTAGGAAAGATTACGCTTTTACACCAAGTTTTTTTGGAATTAGGTACTGTTTTTGATATTTCCCCAAAACAAAGAAATTAATCTGAGGAAAGTGCGTATTAAAAAAATCGTATTCATTAATGGATTACTCGAATATGTCATTGACTCACTATTTAATGGAGTGAAAACACTTGCATTTCGTTTTTTTTCCTTTCAAAAAATAAATCTAATGAGACGACTCATCGAAGACAATAGAGAGCAAGGCAGCAGCTAACGGCAAAGGTTTCCCATAGGCAAAGGTCGGAGCAGGCTTTGGTGTACAACACACAGGGCATGAAACCTCCGTTGAAGTTCACCTTCGGTCGTAAAATATGCTACTATGGAGTAAGAATATATTGGATTGATCCATTGGAACAGGTTGTTGCCCCCGGCGTTTTAATCTCCTATTTTTCAATCCATTCTGTGGAATATTCAAGTGGTCTTCGATGTGAAGAAGGCCATTCGATAGCAGGATAACCGATGTAAAACAATCCCAGACATTTGTCTTTTTCTTTTAATCCAAGGAATTCGTTGGTTCTTTGATGATAGATCAGTTTCGGCGTCGACCAGAATCCACCCAGTCCGTATGCAGTGCAGGTTAGATGCATATTCTGTACAGCGCAGGCTACCGCCTCAATTTCTTCCAACTCCAGTATTTTTTCTTCTGTCTGACGTTTCATACACACAGCAATGATGACAGATGCGATCAGTGGTCGTTTTAACATTTTGGCCAATTTTGCATCATTTTGTTCAGCTGACGGAGTTAGCTCTAGGTATGTTTTAGCCATAAAATCACTAAGGCGCTGCCGGGCATCACCGGTAAAAACTTTGAATCTCCATGGTTGTGTGTTTCCGTGAGTGGGTGCCCATTGGGCATTGTTGAGGATCAATTCAAGTTGTTCTTTATGAACTATTCGATCTGAAAATTGCTCCGGATAAATAGTTCTTCTGCTTCGAATTAATTCGTTTATCTCTGAAAGATTAAATATCATTGCAATACCTGTAAATAATAGTTGGCTAAATTACGAAAAGCCCTTGTTCTAAGATGCGTCCGTCCACCATTTGCAAATTCCTAAGTTGAAATTTTGATCGGGATCAGAACTCATTTTCAACTAAAAGCTGAGCTCACTTCCCTTTCATTTCCTTATTTATCTTCTATATATAGAAAAAGGTCTTATCAATGGTTTGGTACTGACCGTCGGGCAGTGGAGTCATTGACGGTGTTAATACAATAAAACTATAACCGTTTAGCAACACGATCATTGGATCTGTAGTTACTTTGTGAGACTTCCGGACGGGCTCTACTGATATAATTACATATTATTTGATAATGGATTTTCCCTCGGGTGAATAGTATCGTATATGATCTTCAACCAGATTAAAATAACGGGAAAGACTTTTAATACATAAGGTATAACAATGGCTTCTCTCAATGAACGAGGAAAAAGGTCGGTTGGTGATAGTGAAGTAAGGATAAAAGCTGAAATGAAAAGAGAAGTATTCAATATGTTCTTTTCACTCAAAACAAACCATAATGCTACACCAAGCATCGCAATTATGAATGTTGGAGATTCAGCTTTGTGGTTAAAGATGACGACCCAGATTAATATAGAACAGAGAATATAATATTTGAAAATAAACTTTTTGTAATGATGGAATCTGTAAAACGGCAATAAGAAAATTAATATACCAACGCATACCACTATGTTTTTTGGTAGATCAAGTTTAAACCAAGTATAGATCCAGCCCATTACAGATAGTCCATAGGAAGTATCATGGTCATTTCTTAACGTATCAAAAAAGCTGTTTAGCAATTTTGTATATTGTGTGATATCAACAAAAATCAGGGGCAGTAGAAAAAGAACAAACATCCATAATAATGAATAGAGAGCGATTTTCCATTTTTGCGGATAGAACATGAAAAGAGCAAATCCAACTATTCCAAATAGTTTAATAAAAACTGAAAACACTATAGATAAAGCTGCCCAGGAATGCTTGTTGCGTTCCAGTAACCCAAATGCAAGGACTATCAAACCAGCAATCAATGCGTTCGATTGATGATTTTGCATTGAAGTGGTTAATTCTATCAAAACAATAAGCGAGATCAAACCTTTTTGATAATCATTCAACTTCGGTAAAAAGTATATTGCAAACAATAGGACCAATGCATTGAAGAGATTCCAAATACTCACACCAAGCCAGTCGGGCATAATGTAGAATATCCCAAAAAATACTGAAAATGAGGGTGTATACTTGTAAAGATCCCAATGTTCCTCCGGGTAGAGCATATACAAGTCCTGGTAGTTTGTTAAGTGTTTAAAAGACTGTTCAAAGATCCTGTAATTATTGTAGCGAGTATATTCTTGGCCACCATTTTCATATGTTTTACTCCCTTTTAGGACCGGAATACTGGAGGCGAGGGCAAATAAAATATATAGGCCTGCAATGACTTTTCTGTTTGAGATGAACGCTACACTTTTTTTAATCATAAAAATTCTTACACCATGGTTTGAAGATACGGTTAAATCATGATTTGTTTCGGGATTTAATTACAATTAGTTAACAAGGAAACCCGTTAACGAATTACTTACCTTTCATCTCCTTATTCGTCTTCTGTATGGAGAAAAAAGTCTTTTCAATGGTTTGGTACTGACCATCAGGCATTGGACTAAGGGCCGGAGCCGCTACCACATACCCGTAGCCATCAAGGAGCACATACATTGGATAGGTCGTTATTTTATAATTTTTCCAGATGGGATTGTTCTCCTTCGTTTTCGCGGTTATCCAGGGTATGGTCTTGATGAATTTATCAATCACTTCCTGATTATACGGTTTATCCGGATAGATTGAAATGAAGATAATATCCTCTTTGTAGATTTCATATAATTTCTTTAACGGCTCTAGTTCTTGTGTACTTTTTTGGCTTGATGCATCATAAAAATGAAGATAAACATGTTTCTTAGGTAAGGATCCGAGCGTAATTACCTCGCCCTTATCTGATATCAATACAAGATCGGGAGCTTTACCTCCGGGTAAAAGTTCGGTCAGACGATAAATCATATTTCTGGCTAAAATTCCATTGGCAGAGAAGAGACTGTGATTTGCAACACTGTCAAGTACCGTTAAAATGTTCGTCTGCGGAAAATCCTTGGAATAGAATTCTTCAGAGAGTGCTTTGATCATTACAATCTCCCTGATGCGCATGTTAATAAGCGTATACTCCGTGCCAAGTGCTTTCATAATCAAGGTAGGACTGCTTTTAAGTAATCCGGCATAAACTCTGTTATTTGTTTCCGTCGAAAGGCGAGGTATTAGTCGTTCATAAAACGAATTAAGGTATCCCATGTATGCATCATTGCGGTACGAAACAGGTGTGTACTTCAGATAAAAATCATGCTTTTCGTAACGGTTGCGCTGAGCGGCATGTTGAATATTGTCTAGTGAGGCTATTGAGAATCGGACAAACGTGACGAAATATTTTCGTGGATCGGACAATGTCGTATTCGAAGTATCTGTCAAGTGGTAGTATTTGTCAACAACCATCTTAAATTCATCCAGTTTCTTCGAAAACTCCAGAGGTTTGATATTCTTCAGATAGAAGTAACTACCCACGAATTCATCACACCATCGCTGAAATTCAAGAATGCGATAATTGATGTCGTTCGAATCAAGATCTAAAAAAGTGATTTCAATATTACTGCCGTTGGGGCGCATGGGGTCAAATTTGTCCTTTTCCGGAAGGTATACATCATAGAGTGCTCCGGGTTGTACATATAGGTAACTTACATTACGATCAGCGTGTAAAACAATCTTTTGAGTTTCTTTGACATAAAATGACAGTTGAAAGGTGCTGTCGGGACCGACAATTACACTGTTTAATTGGCTTTCTTTTTGACTCAAATAATCGTCTATCTCTGCTGCAAGAATCGTTTTTCCGACATAAGCCGGAGCATGTCCTCTTATAGTCACTTTAGTTTCGGTTTGCCCGAAAAGAATATTCCAAGAAAAAATCAATAAGAGGGCTATGCAGCGATTTAGGAGCATGGATTTATCTTCTGCAGTTTTTATACCATAATCAAACGAGCAGATGCGCATTGGTTACAAAAGCATCGATTGAACCCCCGTTTTTGTGTATTTCCCTCACGATAGACGCATTAATTGCCGCATATTCTTGATCGGTTAGAAAGAAAACAGTTTGTATACCTGCTAATGTTTCATTCATGTGAGCAATAGACCGTTCATAAGCAAAATCTTTAGAATCTCTTAAACCGCGTAAGAGATGGGATGCTCCTTCCTCCTTACAAAGATCTACCGTCAATTTATTATATGTTACTATGCGGACATTTGAAACGTGGAAAAGAGATAAAATATGCTTCTTTCGTTTTTCTACTTCAAAGTATCCTTGTTTCATAGTATTGATACCAATTGCAATAATGATTTGATCAAAGAGGTGCAACGCCTTTTTTACGACTGCTTCATGACCCTTAGTAAATGGATCGAATGAACCGGCAAAAAGTCCTGTTCTATGCATAGTTATTGTTTATCGGATTTAAAAAAGCTAAAAATCACATTTCCGTATGTACGAATAAATTCAAAATGGGTTAACGATGACAAATCTGTTTTTTTTCCATGCTCAATAATAAGATTTCCACCTTTATTTAAAAGGTTGCGATGAAAAACAAACTCTGTTATCTTCCCATGAAAAGTGACATCATAGGGTGGGTCAGCAAAGATTAGGTCAAAAGTTTGATCAGTACGTCCAAGAAAATCAAAGATATCTGATTTTACTACTTGAAGTTCATCTGAAATCCCTAGTTCTAGAGCGTTCTTTTTTATGTAGCGTACGCAATTAAAATTCTGATCTATTGCTGTAACATTTCCGGCCTCGCGTGACAAAAATTCAAAAGAAATATTTCCTGTTCCGGCACAAAGGTCTAAAATGTTAAGATTGAAAAAATCGAGTTGATGCTCCAGAACATTAAATAAACCTTCCTTCGCATAGTCAGTTGTAGGTCGTGACGGAAAGTTTTTAGGAACTCTGAACCGTCTTGCTTTAAGATTTCCACTGATTATACGCAATTTTCCAAGGAATTAAGTATGAGTTTTTGGTTGACTGAAATAGTAACTGAATTGAGCTCAGCAATTTTTGAAAGTTTTTCAGTAAGTATTTTTGGTATGTCAGTATCGCTTCCCTGACCACTGAACAAATGCAAGGCACCTTTTTTGTGATAAAGTTCTTTTTGTTGGAAAGTAAACATGACATGATATAGGATGTCGTCAATATCTTGAAAATCAAATGGGGAATAATAAATTAATTTATTGTTTTTGCCTATGCAAATAAGGAAATATGCGTTGTGAATAGATAAGATGACTTCAAGATCATTAAACTTTGACGACAGTAGATATTGTATGAGTTGCGATCCCTCATGACGAATAACGATGCGTGGATAGCGCGAAGTAAAATAGGATTTTACCCACAGGGGTAATTCGTAAATATTTACAATACCTTGTAAATGAAGCCGATCGAAGGTAATTGCTTCAACTGCAAATTCACTTCCAAAACACAATTCAAAAAAACGCTCCGGACTTCCTTCCTCGAAAACATTTGAAGGTAGAAGTGTGGTACGGAAACACGACCAAGAAAGAGCCACAATGTCGAATGAACGATTTTTTAATTCTGCTTTTTCCAACATTGCATCCAACTGTTCAATATATCTGTAATCCTGCAGATCATTGAAGGTATGATTGTATACCTTATCCTGACTGCCAATCATTTCTGTTATTCGGATATGATGGGCATTGATCTCTATTGTCAGTCGGCTCATTCAAAAGTAAGTTTAAACAAAAGTAGCTAAAATAGACTTGTGTAATATTGCGTACCTTTAGGCATGAGTTCGCCTGTTTCAGGGAAATTAGCTGATTTGACTGTTCAATGCATGGATTTTTCTCCTACAGAACATCAGTGGCAGCTTATATGCGACTTATCCGATTTTACGTATGATTCTGACCCATTTTCTCTCTATCTGCTTAAAGGCTATGCCGGAACCGGAAAAACGTCGGTGCTGGGTGCCTATGTGAAGGCGCTGTCACAATTAAAGTTGAATGTGCGTTTGATGGCTCCGACAGGTCGGGCAGCAAAAGTTTTGAGCAAACGATCTTCAAAGCAGGCATTTACGATCCATAAAATGATCTATCGCAGAAATTCTTCGGTAGATGAGTTCTCAGGAATAACGCTTGCTCCCAATTTGAATATGAATACCGTCTTCATTGTGGATGAGGCCTCCATGATTGCTGATTATAGCCTAAATACATCAGAGGGTTCAGTTTCAGGAAATCTATTGAACGATTTGTTGGAATATGTTTTTGCAGGAAAGAACTGCCGATTGATTCTACTCGGAGATCCCGGACAGTTGCCACCTGTAGGATCTGATTATTCTCCTGCATTAGACAGAAAGTATCTTGAGACTCATTACTCTCGTGTTAAAATCAAGGATCTTTCATTAACACATGTACTGAGGCAGGCAAGCGACTCAGGAATTTTGTCGAATGCCACTATGATCAGAGATCTGAAACCGGGTATAAAGCCGAAATTCGTTTTGTCAGGCTTCAAGGATTTTATCCGTTTACCTGGAGATGAATTGCAATCTGAACTGGAAACATGTTATTCATATTCCGGGACGGATGAAACGATAATACTTACACGATCGAATAAACGAGCCAATTCCTATAATCTGGCTGTGCGCGGAAGAATTTTATTCTTTGAAGAAGCTATATGCTCGGGGGATATTCTGATGGTTGTTAAGAATAATTACTATTGGTCTGATGATCAAACCCGTATGGGGTTTATTGCAAATGGTGAATTGATGAAAGTTGTTCGACTTAAACAGATTGAAGAGCAATATGGATTTGAATTTGCACGTTTGATTGTTCGTTTTACCGATTATGAAGAGATCCCGGAGATGGAAGTGCTTGCCTTTACGGAATCTCTTTCGGTTGAAGGTCCTTCGTTGAGTCGTGAACGTTTAAGGGAATTATTTTATGCTGTTGAGAAGGACTACTTGTACGAGAGGAACAAGCGAAAACGTTATCAGTTGATTCTTAAGGATCCTTATTTCAATGCTTTGCAGATAAAATATGCCTATGCGGTTACTTGTCACAAGTCACAAGGCGGACAGTGGGAAAATGTATTCATCGATTCAGGATTTCTGGATGATGACAGTTGGAGTCGAGATATGCTGAGATGGTTATATACGGCTCTTACTAGGGCTTCTCGAAAAGTGTATCTGCTAAATTTTCCGGAGAATCTGTTCTAGCACTATTTAGGGCTTTAGTTCACTAATTTTGAACGAAGTTGCACCAACACTTACACGGGTTTTTACCCATTCTTTATTGAATCGATCGATAACTATTTTTGCTTTTTCACGATTTAGATAGCTGCCTGCAAGTACATTCACTTCAGTTTTGAATTTCAATAATATGGTTGCAGTTCTTAGTGCACTTAGCAAGTCATTCTTCGAAAGTTTATATTTATTCATTATCTCGACTAGTTCGGGATTTGTGATGACTACATTGGATTTTACAGGGTCAGTGTATGAATTTATTTCTACGAGTATACCCCGACGTACATCTATCATTAATTCAGATTGACGTAGTCGAGCGAAGGAGGTGTCATTTGCATTTCCCGGGTAGTTGTTTAATTCACTGGGTATAGGATCTTTGATTATTCTGCACCCGTTCCATTGCCCAACACCTTGACCGCGCGCAACGATTTCAAAATCTACTTTTTTATCAAGCAGGGCTTCAAAGAACTGAAGCACTGCAATACTGTCCTCGCGTTGAAAAAGAGATTGATTCAAATCCCAATGATCAGATAGAAACACATCATTAAGATAAATTTGTAAACGTGCATCATGGTTCGGAGGCGCATCCGTTACGTTCAAATGCAGCATTACTTCATCCGCCTGTTCTGAAATAGCGGTTTCAGGAATAGCAATTAATCTAATTTCAAAATCTTGAGGTGCTGAAGTTGGAGGGAATGTAAAATCTTGCGTACGTATATCAAAAGTTGCAGAATCACTGAATGTGTAAAGTCCCTCTTTTTCTTTATAGGAAACCCAGTTCAATCCCATATCATGTTTATATCTGTCTAATTTTTGCTGATAGCGTGCACGAAGATCAACTGCTTCAAGTTTTTGCTGTTCCAGTTCGTTAATCTTCTTTTTGTAGGCGTTATACAGTCCGTACAATTCAACGATGCTGTTTTGGGTTTTCCCCTTTTTCTTTTTGTTGGCATCAGTGTTAGGCTGATATCCTTGATTTCTAGGTTTTGAATCAGGATGTTTTCCCGCTTTATGGTCGCGCTTCATTTCCTTTTTCATCTTTCTCGATGCATGATCGCCTGTGACTATAGGCGTGTAACCGAGATCAGAGAACTGTTTTTCTTTCTCATTGATTTTAATCTCCGTTTCATTCTTCTTTTTGGTGTTGTAATCAATCCAATGGTCGAAACCTCGCCGCCCATAGATCATTTCATCCAGCTCGGCAATGTGATGTCGCTCGAGTTCATTGATCATTGTTTGGAATGTCATTCCACCTGAGAAGCTAGAGTCCGGGGATAAAAAGCGTGTATCGGCCGATCCAAAAAGATGGTAATTCAAGCCATTTCGTTCAATGACTACGGTGGTTTGTTTTTTGGAATTATAGCCCCACACGTCAAAATGGATAGAAGTTTCTTTGTTTCCTCCTACTGTTTGGAGGTCATTCCTTGTTACACGCAGTGGTTCTATTCTTTGGTGCTTTTTTGAGTCGTCTTTACTCATTCTTATTTGATAAGGAAATAATCCGATAGCTTTTGGAAGTCCTCTGTTCCATCGACCTTTTTCGTCTTTTTCACGTTCTTCAAGCAAACCGGCAGTAGAACTGCCGTCACCCGCAGCTACAAGAATGTTTTCAAATATGTCTGCTTCACCTCCAAGTGAATGGAACAACTCTAAGGTTCTTCGGCGAACATATTCGTTTATAGTGTAATTCATTGACTCAATTACTACTAATCGGTCGTTTTCTTCAAGGAATCGCAATCCTTCCAGAAAAACAATCTTGTCATCAAGTGAAAGTCCGGGATTGAAGATGGAGTTCAGTTTTGGATGTGGAAAATAGATGCCATTTTTCTCTTTCAGGGCATTGGTCGGAAGGTTTATCATAAAAAGAGTGTCGAACAAGGCACTCTCCTTTTCAAAAGGAATCAAGTCTTTCTCTGAACCGCGCTTTGCGAGAAGCATTTTATTCAATTCCCAAATCGCAACTTTGTTTGCTGCTTCCGCAAGTATCCCTTTTGAGGATTTTGCTATTTCCTCCCTTCTTATGATTAATAAATCGGGCTGGTTTATAATCAATGTTTCAAGAGAATCGTAATTCAGTTGTTTATTTCCTAACGTTACTCGTGGACCTTTGTAATCGAAGTAGCGTCCAAGTTCCAGGTCCAGAATCGGACTTTTCTTTACGATATGGAATAGGTAGGCACGTTCTTCAGCAGTGAGGCCTCCATTTGCTTGATTATAAGCGTTAAATGTTATTAACAGAAGTAAAAGTGCTAGTGTATTTTTTTTCATTTCGGACCTTGAACTGATTATGATTCTCTTCAAAGTTAACAGCAAGATTCAAGGGGTGCGAACATAACAATAGAAAAGCACTCACAGTTCAAGGTTCATAAATAGGCTAATGGACCACCAGCTTCTCGGATTGAATGGATTGATCAAGTGTAACCAAATAGGTGCCTTTAGGAAGATCTACTACCGAAACGGTTTGCCCATTGCTGAAACTTTCCACCGTTTTCACTACCCTTCCTGAGAGATCGGAAATGCTTAGTTTAGCCGGAATACTTCCTTTCAGTTCTAACGAAAACCAGTCCTCAGTTGGATTTGGGGCGAGTTTAAATTCAGTAGATGATAAGTTGGTCGCCGTAGCGGTATTCGTTGGTTGAATAGCGGATAGAATAGCAGATTGAGAAGCAACAGTTAGTCCGGAACCTACCTGTTTCATGTCGAAATAGGTGAACATGAAAATCGGTAAAACGTCGTTTGAAAGGTCATAATATTCATATTGCTCTCGAACAACAATAAAGTCGATTTGTGAAGGGAAGTATATCTGAGTGAAAACGGTATCCACAATCTTGTATCTAATGACGTCGGAAAAGGTATTTCCTGAGGGCAGAAGAAGTGTTCCCTGACCATCAATTGTAGCATACGAATTGCCTGTGCAGGTTGAATTTTGAGGAAGTCCATTTAAGGAAAATTTCAATGAACCGGAAAAAGCGTCAATTAAGTTGTTTCCATAGGCAAAAGGATACGAAACGATATGTTGTTTGTCGGAATCAAAAGTGGCTATAATTTGGCCCATCGATGATGTTTCAAATACAAATCCATATGAAAGGCGTTTCGTTGCAGTGGAGCTGAAGAAATTCGTAATCGCTCCTTGAATATTGAATGCTTTGGTAGCCCCCGGATACGAGGAACTGTTTGAGCTAGTTGAAGCGTCAATAATTGAAATGCTTTTGGTGCTATTCGAACTTATCAAATTCGAAAAATCCCATGTCACGCCGATTCCTTTCGTATTTGCCAGCGGATCAGTCATTGGATCACATACGTACATTGTTTTTAAACTCCCTACGGTCGGTTCGTTGGACTGCAACATGGTGACTGTTTGAGCAAAGGTACTGCCAGATAAAAGTGCAGCGAATAAAAGCGTATTTTTCATTTTTGTTTATTGTTATGCATTGTTCTTTAATGATCAAATTAAGAGTTGGATGATGAAAAATAAAAATAAGCCGGGTACAATACGATACCATTCTTTTTACTTTTACCACTCCCTATTGAACTAACAAAGATAGTAGTTATCATGAATTATAAGCTTCTTTTCAGGAAGAAAAGTATCCATGACATACATCGGCAGTTGAAAGAAGATGAACAATCGGATAGGAATGGGTCGCTTGGTAAACATTTGGGAGTGAAGGATCTCGCGGCATTCGGTATTGCGGCCATTGTTGGAGCGGGGATTTTTAGCACCATAGGAAAAGCGAGTTTTGATGGAGGTCCAGCGGTGATTTTACTCTTTATCTTTACTGCTATTGCGTGTGGTTTTTCGGCCTTGGCTTACGCAGAATTCGCATCTATGGTACCCGTTTCCGGTAGTGCGTACACCTATTCCTATGTTGCTTTTGGTGAAATCATTGCCTGGATTATCGGATGGGCGCTTATCATGGAATATGCGATTGGGAACATTACCGTAGCGATCTCCTGGAGCGATTATTTCACGGGACTTTTGGAAAATGGATTGCACCTCCAAATACCGCAATGGGCGCAAATGGACTACTTCACGGCGTTTAATGGTTACAACGAGGTGCTACATCTACTGGAGAGCGGCAAATCATTCACACGAATAGATCCCGGACTTCAGTCGGCCTACGAGTCTTGGACAACAGCGCCGACAATCGGTTCCTTTCATCTGGTGGCTGATCTGCCTGCGCTACTCATCATTATTCTGATTACGGCATTGGTTTACAAGGGCATGAAGGCGTCCAGAAATGCCAGCAATGCGATGGTGATTGTAAAACTGGCGATCATCTTACTTGTCATTGCCGTCGGTATTTTTTATGTAGACTCAGCCAACTGGAGTCCATTTGCGCCAAATGGTGTTTCCGGAATCTTGAAGGGCGTATCATCGGTATTCTTTGCTTACATTGGTTTTGATGCGATCTCCACCACAGCTGAGGAATGCAAGGATCCGCAGCGCGATCTGCCACGAGGGATGATGTGGGCAATACTTATTTGTACGATCCTCTATGTCATTATCGCGATGGTGCTCACTGGAATGGTACATTATTCAGAACTCAATGTAGGTGATCCATTAGCTCTTGTATTTGAAAAACTCGATCTGAAATGGATGTCGGGCCTTATAGGTATAAGTGCTGTGGTGGCCATGGCTAGCGTGCTGCTGGTATTTCAGATGGGTCAACCTCGGATATGGTTGAGCATGAGTCGCGACGGTTTGTTGCCCAAGCGTTTTGCGAAGATCCATCCCCGATATAAAACGCCTTCTTTTTCTACGATTGTGGTCGGATTTGTTGTGGCTGTTCCGGCATTGTTCCTTAATTTGACCATGGTTACCGAATTGTGCAGCATCGGGACGCTTTTTGCCTTTGTAGTCGTATGCGGAGGAGTGCTGATCCTTCAAAACCAAACGGATATTCCAAGAGGAAAATTCAAAACGCCTTACATTAATGGAAAATGGATCATGCCGGCATTAATAGTGTTAGCGATAGTACTTTCTTTTACCGTTAATAAACAAGAAACGCTACGATTTTTCACCAACGAGAAGGAATTGGTTGCTCCGGAAGCGCTTTTGACTTCATTGCCCAATACCAAGGTAAAGGATCTCAAGGCAACAGTGTTGAAAAGCGACTCAGCAGGCCTCGTTAAAGCTGGAGGTGACCTCGAATTGTACTTCTTGGATCTAGACAAAGCTCAGTATGTTCAGCATCTAAAGCAGGCGCAGTTGAAAGAGAAACAGATGTATACATCCGGTTTTAACTTGGTTAAGCACAAAATCCCGACGTATATCTTCTTTGTGGTATCGTTGCTACTTACGTATTTCGCCTTCACGAACAACTTATCACTTATTCCCATGCTCGGGCTCATTAGCTGTTTGTACATGATGAGTGAATTGAGTTTATCCAACTGGATAGGATTCGGGGTATGGCTCTTAATCGGATTATTGATCTACCTCGGCTACAGTCGCAAGAATAGTCGATTGAATGTGGCTAAATAGAACATGATAATAAGGTTGTTTTTTTATGGAAATATGCGCTACTATACTTCCTCATACACCTCGAATTTGGATGTGTAAGCGACGGTTTATGGCGGGTGTAAGCTATTTACCCGTTTTTAAAGAAGTGTATAAACTTATCTTGAAAATCTTTTATTATACCAACCATTTCCCGCGTAAGTATAAATATACTTGGGCATGATTTAAAGCGAGATGACATAAACTTGGTGAGAAATATGTATAGAGCAAATAAATCGAAGGAGAAAACTCCTTATCTAGAGGCCTTTTTAGATGATTTTGAGTTGGTAAAATTGGAGCTGAGGCTTTGTGCTGATATGAAGTTTCTGCCGCTTAACAAAAAACCTCTGAAGAACGAATAAAAAAATAAATTAGCTTGTTGCATGAAAAAGAGTAAGTCTTGGCTTGAAAGGTTGTACGAGAAGAAAGAGCCAAAAGTAAAAAAAATAGAAAAGCATTTTGCTGATATTCCGGCAGGTAGTACCATGTTTATAGCGACGCCACATCTCATTGAACAGTACATTCGGGAAATTGGATTCGGAAAACGCATCGATACAAGGACTTTACGAAAAGACCTTGCTTTAGAGCATAATGCCGACTACACATGCCCCGTAACGACAGGTATATTTTTAAGAATTGTAGCCGAAGCTAATTATGAAAAATTACAACAAGGAATACATGTTAATGATATTACACCATTTTGGAGAGTAATAGAACCGAATAGTCAATTAGCACAAAAACTAACATTTGGACAAGAATTTATAATAACACAAATTGAAAACGAAAGTTAATGACTAGAACCACCGCCGCCAATCGCTGTAAATGCAATTGCTGGTTTTCGCTAAATAGTTCGTTCTTATTAACTATTTTCGTTTTGTGCTAATGGAGAATGCTCGGTCGCCCAGTCCGCGACTGAGTCTGGCAGCGAAACCGTTAGCGGTCATTGTAAAATCCTGCTAACTCGCAAGAAATAAATGAATTCTAATCGAAAGAGTTAGATAAATTCGTTACATTTACCTTAAAAATAAAAATATGTTTAAAAAATTCACAACTGCAGACAAACTTTTATTCGTTGCCGCCTTACTATCGTTAATCTTTTCTGAAACGCTTTACTTCCGCGGAGAAAAAGCAGATGGTTCTTTTATTGGATTATGGGTTCCTTCAATATTAGCCTTTGGAATTTATTTAAAACTAATCAATAATTCAAAAAATGACTGAAATCATTCCATACTTCGCTGGACTTATAACTCTGCTTTTTGGAGCAGGCTTTTTTTTAGCAATTACAAAATCAGACAAAAAAGATAAATAGCTGTTCATATTTATTAGCACAGCACTTATAAGTAGGTCGACTTTTAAGGGGATCTTACAAGTCAAAATGTGATATATCAAATTAAACACCGCACTGCGAACAGCACCTCCAAGAAATTGGCGGTTCAGTGCTCCGAAGATCAGCCACGGCTGATGGGTAATCTAGAAACGGCTTGTCAGACGAACTCCCGTTATCTGCCATTTTAGAATAAATCGCAACACTATAAACGTGTGATCCTAGAACTATTCATTGACTAAAGGTAATCTTCCAACGTACATCTGGCAAAAGATCCGGGATTTTGGCAAGGCAAAATGAATAATTTAGAATCTAGAGATCTTAGATCGTATATGAAACTAACTTTAAATCCGCGAACTTCGCCAAGCCTGATACGATCAAACAGTCTAAAAATCCTTTCGTTTTTTCCACAAAAACTTATCCAAGTATATTTTCTGAAACCCTATTTTTCAGGTGCTTAAAACGTTTGGTTAAGAAAAAAAAATGGTTTTGAATTCAATAGGGGTTTTAGACGAACTGAAAAGCTGATGAGTTAGTTTTTCAGAAATTTTAATATTTTTACAACGCTGACGTGGAGACCAGAACCCACTTAAAAAAACGGGGCGTATTCCGAAAAGCCTTATGAGTAGGAAAACTTATATGTAATAAAAATGAAAAATACTTTTCTTACCCTAATGGCGTTTGGATTCTTTGGACTTTCTAGCGCTTATTCTCAGACGGTAAATGACGTAATGATTAAAGATATTGATGTTCAATACATCCAAATCGTGGGAACTACCCAACTATTGAGCAATAAAGTTACAGTTGATATAGATTTTGGACAATTGAATAAAATATTTAGCACAAAAGACACTCAAGTAAAAGATGAAAATGGCAAATTAGTGAGATTTAATTCTATGATTGATGCGTTAAATTTCTTCAGTAAAAATGGGTACAAATTTGTGAATGCGTATGCTCTTTCTGCAAGTGATCAAAACGTTTATCATTACATTATGGAAAAGAATAAATAATAAAACCTACCTATGCCATACGTTATAACAATTGCGGGGATAAGTGATCGTTGAAACATTTGATATCTTTACATACAGTTGTGTTGGTTGATAGTTGAGCAGCAATCTAAACCAGCACTTGTTATAGCGTAATTCGTTAAACTTACGCTTGGTTAATAAATCAAAGTCTTTCAATGCTTACCGGGATTTCAGACCCTTTACTAAAAAGTCGTGCAAGTTCGGAAACTGAAATTATCGATAAAATAAAAGGAACGTATGCTGAGAGGACATTTGGTATTCCATTCATTGCTGAAAAAAAACTCCTTCCGGCACTGTTAGTCAAACATCTAAACCAAATAGCTAGTTGAAATGAGGATAAATGTCCAGCTTAGAGTAGCTAAGGTCTAATCTGACCTTCAGCACAGCGGAATTTCGGCGTTTAGTTTATAGTTGCTTGACCGCAGAATGGCGGAACACCCCTTTGTCTCATCCCGACTTTTAACTAACTTTGTATGCTTAATTTTCTGAAAAATGTTTGAAAATCTTACCGAGAAGTTTGAAAGAGCTTTTAAAGTACTCAAAGGTCAAGGGCAGATCACCGAGATCAATGTAGCGGAAACCTTGAAAGAGGTGCGTCGTGCTTTGCTGGATGCCGATGTAAATTTCAAGACAGCCAAGGATTTCACTACAATAGTTAAAGAAAAGGCACTAGGTAGAAATGTACTAACAGCAGTTTCTCCAGGACAATTGATGATTAAGATCTGTCATGAGGAACTTGTGGAACTCATGGGTGGCAATGAGTCTGAGATTAATATCAAGGGAAACCCTGGAATTATATTGATGTCAGGTCTTCAGGGTTCAGGTAAAACAACATTTACCGGTAAACTCGGCAACTATCTAAAAACAAAAAAAGGTAAAAAGGTCTTATTAGTAGCTTGTGATGTTTATCGTCCGGCTGCCATCGATCAGTTGCATGTACTTGGAGAACAGCTAGATATTGAGGTCTATTCAAACAAAGAAGATAAAGATCCCGTTCGCATTGCGCAGGGAGCTATACATCATGCACGCAGCAAAGGGTTTAATGTAGTCATTGTGGATACTGCCGGTCGTTTGGCAATTGATGAACAAATGATGGACGAGATCGCTCGTATCAAAGAAGCGATACAACCAACTGAAACTCTTTTCGTTGTTGACTCCATGACCGGTCAGGATGCCGTGAATACGGCAAAAGCCTTCAATGACATAATCAATTTTGATGGTGTTGTGCTTACGAAACTAGATGGCGATACTCGCGGTGGGGCTTCATTGTCTATTAAAGCCATCGTTGATAAGCCGATTAAATTCGTAGGAACGGGGGAGAAGATGGATGCGCTAGACGTATTCTATCCACAGCGTATGGCAGACCGTATACTCGGAATGGGAGATGTAGTTTCCCTAGTGGAGCGTGCGCAGGAGCAGTTCAACGAAGAGGAAGCACGTAAGCTCCAGAAACGTATTCAGAAGGATCAGTTTGATTTCAATGACTTTCTTGGTCAGTTGCAGCAAATTAAGAAAATGGGTAGCGTCAAGGATCTCATGGGTATGATGCCGGGAATGGGGAAAGCGATGAAAGATGTCGATATTCAGGATGATGCGTTTAAACATATTGAAGCAATCATTCTATCCATGACGCCGCAGGAAAGATCCAATCCCGGAATTATTAATGGACACCGTAAAATGCGAATTGCAAGTGGCAGCGGAACGAATATTCAGGAAGTGAATAAACTCATGAAACAGTTTGAGGATACCAAGAAAATGATGAAACTCATGAGTAATCCGAAGAATATGATGAACATGATGCAGCAGATGAAAGGCATGGGTGGTATGCCCGGCATGTGATTATGCAGCTGTTTCTTGCTCAAAAATCCGTTTCAGAAGCATCATCATGCTTTTTTCCAACAGATCCGTCTTCCGGTCGGTCGTTTGTACATCATTCATCTCTGAAAGAAGGTTCTTTATGTGTGCTTTGGAGAGTTTGAAGGCTTTTAAATGTACGATGATCTTTTCAATATGCTGATAGTCATTGTCCTGATCGAATTCCCGATGAATTCGTTTGTAGGCCTGTGAGTCGCACCTGTCTAATATCGTACCCAGTTCTTCTTCTGTTTCAGCAAAATCAGCATGAGCTGCATAGAGCAGAAGATAGATTCGGAACTCATCCATGGTCCAATAGGGTTTGGCTTCACTTTTCATGGAACTAATTTATTCGAAAGATACAACTAAGCTAACCCCGAAAATATGAGAATTATTCCTTGAAATGAAAGGGTTTTGCTTCTTTTCCGTCCCAAGATTGAAGAGAAACTAATTCGGGTCCGATCTCTAGAAAGGTGTTGTAGTTGATCCAATCTCCAAGATTCAGATAATGGGATTTTGCACCGATTTGGATATCGATGGGCAGATGACGATGACCGAATATAAATAGATCGATATCATCATTTTTAAGTTTGTTAAGACAAAACTGGTAGAGCCACTCTTTTTCTTTTCCGTGAAACGTTTCATCTTTCATTCCGGTGGCGGCCCTGCTGGTCTTGGACGATTTATTAGCGAGCCAGATTCCAAAGTTGGGGTGTAATCGTGCGAATACCCAATGAGAAAGTGCATTGCGAAATAACCTCTTCAATAGTTTATATCCGCGGTCTCCGGGACCTAATCCGTCACCATGACCGATATATACTTTTTTGCCGAACCATGTTCTTTCAATCGGATCGCGGTAAAGAGTCACGCCAAGTTCTTTTGGGAGGTAATCAAAGATCCACATGTCGTGGTTTCCCGTAAAAATATGTACAGGAATACCCTTGTCTGTAAGCTCAGCAATTTTGCCCTGCAAACGCACAAAACCCTTTGGCACAGCTTGTTTATACTCAAACCAAAAATCAAAAATGTCACCCACAAGATAAATCTCAGATGCTTTGGGTTCAATATAGTCGAGCCAACGAATGATTTTTTTTTCTCGTTCAAGACTGGTATGATAATCAGGAACGCCTAGATGAAAATCGGATGCCAGAAATATATGTTTGTCCTCTGAAGCAGGCATTTAGAAACCAAAAATCTTAACAAGTTCAGCCTCTAAATCTTCACCCCGAAGATTTGTTCTGATGATTTTTCCCTCCTTATCAATCAAGACGGTAAAAGGAATGCCTTGAACCTGATATAGTTGTGCTACTTTGGAAGACCAATGTCCCAGGTCACTCACATGATTTGACCATTTTAGACCATCCCTTTCAATTGCTGCTTTCCATGAAGACCGATCCTTATCCAATGAAACACTCATTACCGTAAATCCTGTGGCAGCGTATTTGTCATATGTTTTTACAACATTCGGATTTTCTCTACGGCAAGGACCACACCAAGAAGCCCAAAAGTCCAATAATACCACTTTTCCTCTCAAGTCTGAAAGTTTCATCTTCTTCACTCCGTCCAACAGGTATTCTTCAAAATCGGGGGCTAATTTTCCCGGGGAGAGTAACTGCGTAAGTTCTTTTTGTTTTTTGATAGCCAGGTAGTTGTTGTAAAATTCTTTTACAGTAGGTGAATCGCCAAAGCCACTGTTGAGTTGGATAACAAGCGATTCATACGATGCAAAATCATTCTCTTTATCGATAACGGAGATAGCAGGAATAAGCGCCGGTGAGTTCTGATTTTGTGCTGTAAATTGTTGAAGTTCATTTTGAAAGTTATAATAGATAGGATTCATTGCATTACTGATTTCATCTTTACGATTTGGTTCTTTCTGAATTAATGCAACGGCTGAATCCCTTTTCATATTCCATGCAGTCAGAACCTTGATGAAATCGTTCATGTTTTTGCTTTCATCGGAACCAACAATATTGCAAAATGAAGCAATGTTTGATCCGTCTCCATATAACTTAACATCCGAACCATCACGCAGAATGATATTGACGTGAGCATTTCCGACCCGTAGAACGAAATAGTCAGGATTTGGTAATGTTCCTTTTAGAATGAAATCACCCTTTTTGTTAAGTGAGGCTTTAATGTAATCTTTGTAGTGACTGCCATAAAATTGAGATAGATAAACAGAATCAACAGTTGTATTAAAGATATTTCCCGACACAGTGACATTAATCGGCTTTTGGGCAAACAGATTGCCACAAATTAGTAGCGTACAGATAAGAAAGAATTTCATATGTAGTAAATTTATTTAATTTTCAATATTTAGTTTGGCAAGAGTTCTTTCAATTTCTGTTCCAAAGACGCACCGCGCAATCCTGTTGCGATGATTCTTCCGTTTTTATCGAGTAGAACAGTGTGTGGAATACTATTGAATTTATAGGTTTGGATAAGTGGCGTGTCCCATCCCATCAAGTCGCATACATGATCCGGCCATATTAAGCCATCGGCTGAGATGGCTTGCTTCCATTCGACAGGGTTATTATCTAGGGATACAGAATAGATGGCAAACCCCTTGTTTTTATACATTTTGTACAATTTAACTACGTTAGGGTTTTCCCTTCTACATGGTCCACACCATGAGGCCCAGAAATCAATCAAAACATACTTTCCTTTTAAGGAAGAAAGTTTTCGAATTCTACCATTGGGGTCTTTCATGCTTATTTCGGGTGCTAGGGCAGAGTTTTCAACGGATCTTCCTTCTTTGGACAGTTGATATTCCATGTAGGCGCTTTGAATTTGAAAAACTTGATTTTCAAATGTTTTCGTAATAGGGGATTCTGCAAATTTTTTCTTAAAAGCTTCGGCTACCGTTTGTAATACGTCTAGGTTGGCCGGATCCCAATTTTCGAAGCCGGTAGTTGGAGCTGCCGAATTTGACAAAATGATATTAATGGGATTATCCGGGTCTTTTTTCATTTGTCTGAGCGCAAAAACATCGATAGGCTTTCTCAGCATCAGGTAACTAGCCGTAAGTTCCTCCTCGGAGAGACTACCTTGTTGCGCATTCAGAGCCATTTGACCTTCTAGAAAATTTCCATAGAGTTCCATGTATCTATTCATAGGAGCTGTCCATGTGGCACCTCTAAAATTAGGTTTTGTTGCGAATAATTCAAATGAAGTGTTCATCTCAACATGCTCATTTGGAGAAAGTGTTAGGGGTAATACTTTATCTTGAGATTCGCCAAGACTTATTTGGTAAATCCC
>JBIKYP010000107.1:0-6763 GCA_044355195.1 Crocinitomicaceae bacterium
CGGATCCTGCGCCAAATTTCACCTATTATGGTGGTATAAATGATGGATTTGCCGATGGATTATTATCCCAATCAAACTGTCCAGATCTTACTCCAAATTTTACCTATTTTGGCGGTATAAATGATGGTGTTGGATGGCATTGCACCCAACCGATAATTTGTACAATTTTTCTTTCCGTTGAGTTATTGTTTTTCAATGCAACACCCAAAGAGGATGTGGTGTATCTTTTTTGGGCAACTGCTTCAGAGATAAATAACGATTTCTTTACTATTGAGAAAAGTAGAGATGCTCTAAATTGGGAGTTTTTAATTAATATTCCCGGAGCAGGTAATTCGTCTTCCTCAATACATTATCAAACAATACACGAAAATCCTCATTATGGTATTTCTTACTACCGCTTAAAACAAACTGATTTTGACGGGCAATACAAATATTCAGATATAATTGCTGTTGATATTAACAAAAAAGGCGAGAAGAATTTAACAATTTATCCCAATCCAACAAGTGGCATCTTTTATTTGTTAAGCAATGAAGACGAATATAGTATTGAAGTAGTAAATAACCTTGGGAAGGTAATTTTAACAGCACAAAATCCAAAACAAATTGACTTAAATAATTTTTCCGATGGAACTTATTTTATTCGTGCAATATTTCAATACAATATTCCTCTTACAAAAAAGTTGATAATAAAAAAATAAAAGTCTGTTGTAACATCAACTAGAGGCAAGCAGGGGTTTTTGTGCGGTAAGTGGTAGCCTTTTTCGACAGTTTGTAAATATAGTTGATTGAATTGAAATTTGCTTTGTTCAATTGAAACGGAAATGACCTCTGCTGGGTAGCAATTCATTAGGGGTAAAAGGCTGCTCCGGGAGCCAGAGGTGGAATATCGGCTCTTGAAGCAGCAAAAGATCGTTTTCCAAGACATGGTGGAGAAATCGTGATGAGTTTTTCACTGCCTAATTTTGCCCAGAATTTCTCACAGGAAAATGGTATTTTCAATGAAAGTCTATTCGATGATTTCATCAGCGCCATCGAAAAAGCAAAAGCAGCGATTAACTATTAATTTAAACCCTCAAACAAAAATCATGAACAGAGTTCAAGCAATATTAACGCTGGATATGGAGAACCTTCCGGCTAATTTTCAAGAGATCTTAAAACACGAACAAGAAGTGGTTGCGGTATGGAAAGAAGAAGGAATTCTAGAACATTTATTCCTGAGACAAGAACGGAACGGAGCCATTTTAATCTTTAAAGATCTGGACGAAGACCAGGTGAAATCTAAAATGGAACAACTGCCATTCTATCAACTAAAAAAAAGCGTGGAGTACTTGAACCTGATTCAACAGTTTTAAGACTTCAGAAGAAATAAAAAAGCACGGCATTTCGACTTCGCTCAATGACCGGGTTTTTTCTTTTTATTATTCCCTATTAATTCGCCAACAACTTGTGGGAAGGAGCGAATTTTGTCAACGTAATTCCTTCCACAGCCTTTGTGTACTCTTCAATTGTTGGAGTTCTACCTAAAATAGTTGAAAGAACAACTACTGGCGTTGATGAAAGCAATGATTCACCTTTTTTACCATCGGTATCTTCTACCACACGACCTTGGAATAAACGTGTAGATGTTGCCATTACTGTATCTCCTTTTTCCGCTTTCTCTTGGTTCCCCATGCACAAGTTACAACCCGGTCGCTCCAAGTACAGCATATTTTCATATTTCGTACGTGCCTCACCTTTAGGTGCGTTATCGTCGAATTCGAAACCTGCGTATTTCTGTAGGATCTCCCAATCACCTTCTGCTTTCAACTCATCCACGATGTTGTACGTTGGTGGAGCAACCACCAATGGCGCTTGGAATTCCACTTTTCCTTTTTGCACTTCAACATTTTTTAACATTTGAGCAAGGATCTTCATGTCGCCCTTGTGCACCATGCAGGAACCGATGAATCCTAGATCCACTTGTTTCGTTCCTCCGTAGAATGACAACGGACGGATCGTATCGTGCGTATAACGCTTGGAAACGTCTTTGTTGTTCACATCTGGGTCAGCGATCATTGGTTCTGCGATCTGATCTAGATCCACTTCTACTTCTGCATAATATATTGCAGATGCATCAGGTGTTAATGCTGTTTTTTCACCGGACTGAATTTCAGCAATGCGTTTATTTGCTTTAACAATCAAGCCTTGCAGCACCTGATTTTTATTGTCCATTCCCTTATCGATCATTATCTGGATGCGGCTTTTTGCAATTTCCAATGATTCGATCAAGGTTGCATCTTCTGAAATACAGATCGACGCTTTCGCCTTCATTTCAGCTGTCCAATCAGTAAAGGTAAATGCCTGATCTGCTGTCAAAGTACCAATATGCACCTCGATCACGCGACCCTGGAATACATTCTCTCCTCCAAACTTCTGCAGCATTTGTGCTTGAGTAGCATGCACCACATCACGGAAATCCATGTAATCCTTCATCGTACCTTTGAAGGTAACTTTCACCGATTCCGGGATCGGCATAGATGCTTCTCCCGTAGCAAGTGCCAAGGCTACGGTACCTGAATCAGCACCAAACGCCACGCCTTTCGACATACGCGTATGTGAGTCACCACCAATAATAATCGCCCAATCGTCGATTGTAATATCATTCAATACTTTGTGAATCACATCAGTCATAGAGTGGTACACCCCTTTCGGGTCGCGCGCGGTAATCAAACCGAACTCATTCATGAACTTCATCAGTTTCGGGATGTTCGCTTGCGCTTTCTTGTCCCAAACGGATGCCGTGTGACAACCTGACTGATAAGCTCCATCGACGATCGGAGAAATTACCGTTGCCGCCATGGACTCCAATTCCTGAGCAGTCATCAAACCGGTGGTGTCTTGCGAACCAACAATGTTTACCGTTACGCGTACATCAGAACCGGCGTGTAAAACTTTACCCGGTGTATTTCCAACAGCATTTCTATTGAAGATCTTTTCCACGGCAGTTAATCCTTGTCCCTCATGAGAAATTTCTTTTGAAGGCGCGAATACGGTTGGAGCTGTAATTCCGAGTGTTTTCGCAGAAAAAGTCTGAATCTTCTTTCCGAAGACGATCGCATACGATCCACCTGCACGGATGAATTCCATTTTCTGTGGAGTCAGAGCCTTCGAAATATCAATCAGTTCCTTAGCTCCATTATAAAGTTTCTTTGTCTTTGTGTTGATCGTAAGAACTGTTCCGGTAGCAACCGAATAAACTTGTTCAAGGATCGGCTCACCGTTATCATCACGAACTAGGTTGCCGTTCGCGTCGGTTTTCTTCACCCAGTTCTTGAGATCAAGACCGATACCTCCGGTTACATCAACTGTTGTCAGGAAGATCGGAGAAATACCATTCGTTCCACCCACAATCGGTGCGATATTCACAAAAGGGACATACGGACTCGCCTGCTTACCTGTCCAGAGTGCGACGTTATTCACGCCCGACATACGTGATGAACCCACGCCCATCGTCCCCTTTTCTGCAATTAGCATCACACTTTTGTCAGGATGCTGCGCACGCAATGCAGTGATCTGTTCTTGCGCTTCAGGAGTAATCATACATTTACCATGCAGCTCACGGTCTGAACGCGAGTGCGCCTGATTCCCGGGAGAAAGAAGGTCTGTTGAAATATCACCTTCGCCGGCAATGAACGTTACGATTTTGATCTCTTCAGGAACCTCAGGAAGTTTCGTGAAGAACTCAGCATTCGCATAGCTTTCCAAAATATCCTTAGCCAATGCATTTCCAGCTTCGTAAGCTTTTTTCAAACGATCAGCATCAGCATCGTATAAATAGACTTGCGTTTTCAAAACTTCTGCAGCGTTTTTAGCCACTTCTGCATTATCTCCCAGAGCAAGGTCGAGCAATACTTCGATAGATGGCCCTCCTTTCATGTGTGACAATAACTCCAACGCAAATGCAGGTGTGATCTCACTTACTAGTTCCCTGCCAAGCACGATCTCTTTCAGAAATTTAGCCTTCACCCCGGCTGCAGGAGTAGTTCCCGGAAAGGTATTGTAGAAAAAGAACTGAAGCGAATCTGAACGGAAAGCATTCGCCGTATCTTTGATCTGGGCGATGATCTCACTCAACAATTCAGCACTGTCGATCGGTTTTGGGTGCAGACCCAGTACTTTTCTCTCTTCAATTTCTTTAAGATAATCCTTATAAATGCTCATAATTAGAATATTTACTTATTGCTGTTTGTTCAATTCGGCAAAATCACCACATTTAATTGATAGATCTCACCTTTTCATTTATCGGACGAATTTAATGAATTTCAGGAAGAATGCTGCGCTATTTGAACAAGGAACAAGGAACAAGGATAAATGACATTGGACAGTATGAAAAATTCAAGAATTTCCTTTGAATTCTTCTAGTTTCCTTGCATTTAGACAATAAATCACTACATTTGCACCCTTAAATTTTTTATTTATTAATCAATTCATTATGAATTCTTACGAAACTGTTTTCATTTTAACTCCCGTTTTGTCTGAGGATCAGGCAAAGGAAGCAGTGCAGAAATTCGAAGGCGAGATCTCGTCATTGGGTGGAAAAATTAAGCACTCTGAGAGTTGGGGATTGCTGAAGTTAGCATATCCTATTCAGAAAAAATCAACCGGATTCTACTTTTTAGTAGAGTTTGAGGCCGAAGGAAAAGTAGTAGCTGATCTGGAAGTTTCTTTTAAGCGTGACGAACGTGTAATGCGCTTTTTAACGGTAAAAATGGACAAAGATCATGTCGCATACGCTGAAAAAAGAAGGGCTAAACGTGGTGAGAAAAAATCAATCCCTGCTGAAGCTTAATCAGTAAAACTTAATTTTTAAAAAAATGTCACAGAACGATATTCGCTATTTGACTCCGATCAACATCGAGATCAGAAAAGAAAAATACTGCCGTTTTAAGAAAAGCGGAATCAAATTTATCGATTATAAGGATGCCAATTTCCTTTTAAAACTGGTGAATGAGCAAGGAAAAATTCTTCCTCGTCGACTAACCGGTACATCTGCAAAATACCAAAACAAAGTGAACAAGGCGATTAAGCGTGCCCGTCACATTGCTATTTTGCCATACGTTGGCGATATGTTGAAATAAACTCAATTGTCCCACAAAATAAATATACAGAATCATGGAAGTAATTCTTAAAAAGAACGTTGACAAGTTGGGTTATGCAAACGAAATCGTAAAAGTAAAGCCCGGTTACGGAAGAAATTTTCTAATACCACAAGGATATGCTGTTTTGGCCACCTCGTCAGCACGTAAAGCACACGAAGAAGTAATGCGCCAAAAAGCGCACAAAGAAAATAAGTTGCTTGCTGAGGCACAGGAATTGGCTGGAAAACTGGAAAGCTTGACGGTTACAATTACAACAAAAGCAGGTGAGAACGGAAAGATCTTCGGATCAGTAAATACCGTACAGCTCTCTGAGGCTTTGAAAAAAGCAGGTTTCGAAATTGACCGTAAATCTTTGAAAATAAAAGATGAGCCTATTCGTGAAATTGGAACTTATGAGGCTGAGGCAAACCTTCACAAAGGGGTAAAACCAGTTTTCAAATTTGAAGTTATTGGAGAATAATCCTATCATTTTACAGAAATCCCGGGCAAATGTCCGGGATTTTTTTTGACTAATTTTAGCCTCAATTTAGATTCGGACAATTGAAACAAACATGTTTTATTTTTATTGTACTTCTGACTATGATGGCTTGTTCCTATCGTACAAAGGAAATCGAGCAGACAAAGTCTATCCCACTGAAGTACGCCAAGAATTTTCGTCTAGATTCACTTCAAAACGGCATACTTCTTACGATTGGGGAAACTAATCAACGAAAGCATCTGTTCTACCTCTCAAACATAAAACCAGCTTCCGTACCTACGGGGGCCAGCTGGATACAAACTCCGGTCAAAAACATCTTAACTTTAGCGGGCACCGATATTGGAATGTTAGCTCGAATTGGTGAAGAAGAACGAATTTGTGGGGTTTCAAATGGTTCAACAGTATACAACCGAGAAGTTTTAAAACGTATTCAAACGAAAGAGACTGCTGATTTTAGACAACAGGATCATCTTTCTTTCGAGCGAATTCTGATGAGTAAAGCGGGAGTCATCACCTACAGCGATTTTGGAAAAGATTTTCCTCACTCGAAAGAACTAGCGAAGGCTAATGTAATATGTATTCCTATTCTTGATTGGAAAGAACGGCATCCACTCGGAAAAACCGAATGGTTAAAGATTTACGGCTATCTATGTGGTAAAAACAGGAAAGCCGAAGCACTGTTTTCACACTCATCCAACACATATAATAAATTAAAGTCGAACCATACATTTGTAAGCAAACCTAAAGTGTTTACCGGTAATCAAACAGGTGAGATTTGGTTTTGCCCGGCAGGAGAAAGCTATGAAGCCCAATTAATAGCAGATGCAGGTGGTGACTATGTTTACAGGAGTTCAAAAGGCACAGGTAGCTTATCACTTTCTCCTGAAAAAGTTCTTACCGACAATCGACAAAGCACACTTTGGATCAATCCAGGGATTCCAACTAAAGAAGAACTTCAAAAGAAACAACCTAATTCAGCGTTGTTTGATGCGTACAAACAGAACAATGTATACTGCTATTCAGGTAATATGAATAAGTATTGGGAAACAGCCGCCTGCTATCCTGAGAAATTACTATCAGACCTGATTATCATAATCCATCGAAGGGATCACAAAAAACTCAACTTTTACCACCAACTAAAATGAGC